>NZ_JBEZXZ010000265.1:0-10081 GCF_040638275.1 Actinoplanes sp. NPDC026623
GGTCGTTCACCGCCGCGGCCAGCTCGCCGGCGGCCGCGCCCGGGTCGGACAGCCGCGGCCGGGCGAACCCGGCCGTCGAGTGCGCGACCAGCACCGGGGCGCGGTCGCCGCGGCGGTCGCCGTCGTCGCAGACGGTGGCCAGCACCGGATGGTCGTTCACGAACGCGCCGTGGAAGTCGGGCCAGGACCGCCTCGGGTACGCGCAGACGGCCGTGAGCACCGGCTCCCACACCTGCGCCCGGGCGGCGTCGGCGATCGTGGCCGGCGGGCCGAGCCGCAGCGCCTGCGGCCCGGGCATGGCCAGCACGACGGCGTCGGCGTCGCCCGGGACCGCCTCCACGGGGTGGCCGAGGGCGACGTCGAGCCCGCGGGCCAGGTCCTCGGCCAGCGAGCGCAGCCCGCCGGGCGCCGCCCAGCGCATCGGCCCGGCGGCCGGCCCGCCGGTGCCGGGGTACACCGCGAGGGTGTCCGTCCACGGCCGGGCCAGCCCGCGGGCCCGCCACCGCTCGGCCAGGGCCGCGAAGCCCGGGTCGTCGGCGACGAAGTACGCGGCGCCGACGTCGGCGTACCGGCCGCCGAGGCGGTCGCTGGCCAGCCGCCCGCCGACCACCCGGTCGCGCTCGTGCACCCGGACCCGCACGCCCGCCGCCGACAGCTCGCGGGCGCAGGCCAGCCCCGCCAGTCCCGCGCCCACCACGACCACGTTCACTGCCTGAGCCTATGGCCGGGCACACTGGGTGCCATGCGCCGTCCCGGAGTCCGACCCGTACTGATCGTCGCCGCCGTGTTGTTCGGCGTCGCCGTCCTCGGCGCCGGGCTGCTGCGGGCCGCCCTGTACGACCCGCCCGGCACCAGCCCCGTCGCCGGACCGGCCGGGCCCGGCGGTGGCAGCGTCGGCAGGTGCGGGACCGTGCCGGTCAAGGCGACGCGGGAGCTGCGCGGCATGTGGCTCACCACGGTGATGAACATCGACTGGCCGAGCCGGCCCGGCCTGAGCAAGGAGCGGGTGCAGGCCGAGTACCTCAGGTGGCTGGACCTGGCCGTGTCGATGCGGCACAACGCGATCTTCGTGCACGTGCGGCCCAGCGGCGACGCGTTCTGGGATTCGAAGTACGCGCCCTGGTCCGAGTGGCTCACCGGCCGCCGCGACGGCAGGTCGCCCGGCTGGGACCCGATGGAGTTCATGGTCGCCGAGGCGCACGCCCGCAACCTCGAGTTCCACGCCTGGTTCAACCCGTACCGGGGCACCCAGCCCGCGCCGTCGGGGCCCGGCGCCGACTTCGCCAAGCTCGCGCCCGGCCATCCGCTGCTCAAGCACCGGGACTGGGCCATCTCGTACCCCGAGGGCGCGCGGGCCCGGCTCTACTTCGACCCGGGCATCCCGGCCGCCCGGCGCTTCGTCGAGGACGCGATGCTCGAGGCCGTGCAGAGGTACGACGTGGACGGGGTGCACTTCGACGACTTCTTCTACCCGTACCCGGAGGGCGGTGGGCACGAGTTCAACGACGACAGGAGTTTTGCCAGGCGCGCCGACAAGTCGCAGAGCCGCGGCGACTGGCGCCGGGCGAACGTCGACACCCTCGTACGGGAGATGAGCGAGCGGATCAAGCAGCTCAAGCCGTGGGTGAAGTTCGGCATCAGCCCGTTCGGCATCTGGCGCAACGCCGAGACCGACCGGACCGGTTCGGACACGCACGGCCTGCAGAGCTACGACGCCATCTACGCCGACACCCGCACCTGGGTACGCGAGGGCTGGCTCGACTACGTCGTGCCGCAGCTGTACTGGGCGATCGGCTTCGACCGGGCCGACTACGCCAAGGTGCTGCCGTGGTGGTCCAGGCTGGTCGAGGGCACGCAGGTGCAGCTGTACGTCGGCCAGGGCGACTACCGGGTCGGCGAGAAGGGCCCGTGGAGCCGGCCCGACCAGCTCGACCGCCAGCTCACCCTCAACGACCGCTACGCCGTGCAGGGCAGCGTGCACTTCAGCGCCAAGCAGATCCGCCAGGACAAGCTCGGCGCGGTCAGCCGCTACCGCGACCACCACTATGCCGCGCCGGCGCTGCTGCCGGTGATGGCGCGGCTGCCCGCCCGGCCGCCGGCCGCGCCCCGGGTCGTCGCCGCCCGCACCTCCGGCGGCAAGGTCGAGCTGGACTGGCAGCCGGGCCCGGGCGCGGAGCCGGTGAGCTGGGCGCTCTACCGGGTCGACGGCGCCGCCGCGAACCTGGTCGCGACCGGCCGCGTGGGCAGCAAGGTGGTCGACCCGTCGCCGCCCGCCGCCGGCGCCTCCTACTGCCTCAGCGCTCTGGACCGGTCCGGCAACGAGGGCCCGGTCAGCGCGCCGCGGGACCTCAGCCCGTGACCTTGCCGCCGGCCACCTCGAGGTGCCGGGTGGTCCGCACCGCCTCGAGCATCCGCCGGTCGTGGGTGACCAGCAGCAGGGTGCCGGCGTAGTTCGCCATCGCCGCCTCGAGCTGCTCGATGGCGACCAGGTCGAGGTGGTTCGTCGGCTCGTCGAGCACCAGCAGGTTGACGCCGCGGGCCTGCAGCAGGGCCAGCGCGGCCCGGGTCCGCTCGCCCGGCGACAGGGTGTCGGCGGGGCGCAGCACGTGCGCCGCCCGCAGCCCGAACTTGGCCAGCAGCGTTCGCACGTCGGCGTCGGAGACGTCGGGCACCGCGGCGCCGAACGCGGCCATCAGCGGCTCCTCGCCCAGGAACAGCCCGCGCGCCTGGTCGACCTCGCCGACGACCACGCCGGGGCCGAGGACGGCCGAGCCCGCGTCGAGCGGCAGCCGGCCGAGCAGGGCCGCCAGCAGCGTGGACTTGCCGGAGCCGTTCGCGCCGGTGATCGCCACCCGGTCCGCCCAGTCGATCTGCAGCGTCACCGGGCCGAGCGTGAACGATCCCCGGCGTACCGTGGCGTCGCGCAGGGTGGCCACGACGGCGCCGGCGCGGGGCGCGGCGGCGATCTCCATCCGCAGTTCCCACTCCTTGCGGGGCTCCTCGACGACGTCCAGCCGCTCGATCATCCGCTGGGTCTGGCGCGCCTTGGCGGCCTGCTTCTCCGTCGACTCGGCCCGCACGTTGCGGCCGATCTTGTCGTTGTCCTTGGCCTTGCGGCGGGCGTTGCGCACGCCGTGCTCCATCCACCCGCGCTGCATCTGCGCCCGCTCCAGCAGCGCGCCCTTGCGGTCGGCGTACTCCTCGAAGTCCTCGCGGGCGTGCCGGCGGGCCCGCTCGCGCTCCTCGAGGTAGGCGGCGTAGCCGCCGCCGTAGAGCCGGACCTGCTGCTGGGCCAGGTCGAGCTCGAGCACCGCGGTGACCGTCCGGGTGAGGAACTCGCGGTCGTGGCTGACCAGCACGGTGCCCGCGCGCAGGCGTGCGGTGAACTCCTCCAGCCGGCGCAGGCCGTCCAGGTCGAGGTCGTTGGTCGGCTCGTCGAGCAGGAAGATGTCGTAGCGGCTGAGCAGCAGCGACGCCATCCCGGCGCGGGCCGCCTGGCCGCCGGAGAGCGCCGTCATCGGATGGTCGAGGGCCACCGCGAGGCCGAGCTCGGCGGCGACCTGCTCGGCGCGCTCCTCGAGGTCGGCGCCGCCCAGGTCCAGCCAGCGCTCCAGCGCCGCGCCGTAGGTCTCGTCCGAGCCCGGCACGTCCCCGGCCAGGGCCTCGGCGGCGCGGTCCATCGCGTCCTGTGCCGGGCCGACGCCGGTGCGCCGGGCCAGGAAGTCCCGCACGGTCTCGCCCGGGCGCCGGTCCCGCTCCTGCGGCAGGTAGCCGACGTTGGCGGTGGGCGGGCTCAGCGTCACCGCGCCGGCCTCGACCGGCAGCAGACCCGCGAGCGTACGCAGCAGCGTCGTCTTGCCCGCGCCGTTGACGCCGACCAGTCCGATCACGTCCCCGGGCGCGACCACCAGGTCGAGCGAGCTGAAAAGGGTGCGTTCGCCGTGTCCCGCGGCAAGGTCCCGGACGATCATCGTGGCGCTCATCGGTACCCGACTCTAGTAGGCGGCCCTTTCCGGGCCTCGGCGCCGCCGTGCCGCTCACCCGTACGCCCCGCTCGCTGGGGGTCAGGGTGACCGTGAGCCGGCCGGGCCGCCCCAGGTCGTCGCCCTGCGCCAGGTGCGGAAACGCTCGCCGCGTGTCGGCCCGGGACAGGGCCGATTCGCCGGCGCCGGACGCGGCCCACGTCACTTGTCACAGGGCGGGGGTAGCGTTTCCGGGGTGACCGAAGCTCCCACACAGCTCGTACCCACACCACCCACCGATCTTCCGCGCACCCTCGGCGTGCTCCGCGCCGGCGGCCACGAGTTCCGCACCGTCAAACAGGAGCTGCGCGACAACCTGCTCGACCGGCTGCGCCGGGGCGCGCCGCGCTTCCCCGGCATCGTCGGCTACGACGACACCGTGCTGCCCGAGGTCGAGCGCGCCCTGCTGGCCGGCCACGACATGGTCCTGCTCGGCGAGCGGGGGCAGGGCAAGACCCGGCTCATCCGCGGCCTCGTCGACCTGCTCGACGAGTGGACGCCCTACATCACCGGCTCCGAGCTGCGCGAACACCCGTACCATCCGCTCACCCCGGCGTCGCGGCGCCTCGCCGCCGAGGCCGGCGACCTGCTGCCGATCTCCTGGCTGCACCGCTCCGAGCGTTACGGCGAGAAGCTCGCCACCCCGGACACCAGCGTCGGCGACCTGATCGGCGACGTCGATCCGATCAAGGTGGCCGAGGGCCGGGCCCTCGGCGACCCGGACACCATCCACTTCGGCCTGGTGCCGCGCACCAACCGGGGCATCTTCGCCGTCAACGAGCTGCCCGACCTGGCCGAGCGCATCCAGGTGTCGCTGCTCAACGTGCTGGAGGAGCGCGACATCCAGGTCCGCGGCTACCAGCTGCGGCTGCCGCTCGACCTGCTGCTGGTCGCGTCCGCCAACCCGGAGGACTACACCAACCGGGGCCGGATCATCTCCCCGCTCAAGGACCGCTTCGGCGCCGAGATCCGCACCCACTACCCGCTCGAGGTCGAGCTGGAGACGGCGCTGATCCGGCAGGAGGCGGACCTCGCGGCGGCGGTGCCGGACCACCTCATCGACGTCATCGCCCGGCACGCCCGCGCGGTCCGCGAGTCGCCGGCCGTCGACGCCCGCTCCGGGGTCTCCGCCCGGTTCGCCATCGCGGCGGCCGAGACCGTGGCCGCGTCCGCGCTGCGCCGGGCCGGGCTCAGGAACGAGCGCGAGGCCGTCGCCCGGATCTGCGACACGATCTCGGTGACCAGCACCCTGCGCGGCAAGGTCGAGTTCGAGAGCGGCGAGGAGGGCCGCGAGACCGAGATCCTCGGCCACCTGCTGCGCCTGGCCACCGCCGAGACCTTCCGGGCCCGGCTGGGCGGGCTCGACCTGTCCGGCTTCACCGACCTGGTCGCCGGCGACGCCGTCATCGAGACCGGCGAGCTGGTCTCGGCGCAGGAGCTGCTCGGCCAGATCGGCACCGTGCCCGGGCTCGCCAAGGTCCTCGACCGGCTCGGCCTCGGCGACGCGCCGAGCCCCGGCCAGGCCGCGTCCGGCGTCGAGTTCGTCCTGGAGGGGCTGCACCTCACCCGCCGGCTGGCCAAGGAGCTGACCGACGACGGCCACATCCGCTACGGGAACTGACCGTGACCGGCAATCGGTTCCGCTACGGTGCCTGGCGCGACGGGCCCGACCCGCTCGCGCCGCCCTACGACGTGCGCGCGGCGGTCGACGAGGTCGGCGAGCGGGTGCTCGCCGGCGACAGCCTCCGCGACGCCCTGCGTGATCTGTTGCGCCGCGGCCCGCACGACGGCCGCGGCCTCGACGACCTCGCGGCCCGGGCCCGGCGGCTGCGCCGCGAGACCCTGCGCCGCGGCAACCTCGACGGCGCGGTCACCCGGGCCCGGCAGCTGCTGGACCAGGCCGTCGCGGCCGAACGCGACGCGTTGCGCGGCCGCGACGACGACGATGCCCGCTTCAACGAGGCGGTGCTGGACAACCTGCCCGGCTCCACCGCGCAGGCGGTGCGGGAGCTGTCCGACTACGACTGGGTCAGCGACGAGGCCCGCGCCACCTACCAGCAGATCCTCGACGGGCTGCGCCGGGAGGTGGTCGAGCAGCGCTTCGCGGGCATGCGCGACGCGCTGCGGGGCCGCGACCCGGCCACCGACGCCCGGGTCGCCGAGATGGTCGGCGACCTCAACGACCTGCTCGGCCGGCATGCCCGGGGCGAGGACACCGCCGACGCGTTCCAGCGGTTCATGGACAAGCACGGCGAATTCTTCCCGGACAACCCGCACACCGTCGACGAGCTGATCGACTCCCTGGCCCGGCGCGCCGCGGCCGCCGAGCGGCTGATGCGCTCGCTGAGCCCGCGGCAGCGCGAGGAGCTGTCGCGGCTCATGGACGAGGCGCTGGGCGACGGCCCGCTGCGAGGCGGGCTCGCCGAGCTGACCGACAACCTGCGGGCGCTGCGTCCCGAGCTGGACTGGAACCGCGGCGAGCGCATGCGCGGCGGCGAGGATCTCGGCTACGGCGACGCCGCCGCGGCGCTCGGCGAGCTGGGCGAGCTCGACGACCTGATCGGGCAGCTCGGCCAGGAGCATCCCGGCGCGACCCTGGACGACGTCGACGTCGAGGCGGTGGGGCGTCAGCTCGGCCGCGCCGCCGCGGACGACGTGCGCCGGCTGCGCGAGCTCGAACGCGAGCTGCGCCGGCAGGGCTGGGTCACCCGCGACGCCGGCGGCCTCACGCTGTCGCCCAAGGCGCTGCGCCGGCTCGGCCGCACGGCACTCGCCCGGGTCTTCGAGGACCTGTCCGGCCGCAAGGGCGGCGAGCACGACCTGCGGGACGCGGGCGCGGCCGGCGACCTGATCGGGTCGTCGCGGCGCTGGCGGTTCGGCGACGAGCAGCCCCTCGACGTGGTGCGCACCATCGGCAACGCGGTGCGCCGCCGCGCCGGCACGGCGGGCGTCGGGACGCTGCCGGTCCGCCTCGAGCCGGAGGACTTCGAGGTCGCCGAGACCGAACGCCGGGCCTCGGCGGTGGTGGCGCTCTGCGTCGACCTGTCCTACTCGATGTTCGCCGACGGCCGCTGGGGCCCGATGAAGCAGACGGCCCTGGCACTGTCGCACCTGGTGGCGACGCGGTTCCCGCAGGACTCGCTGCAGATCGTCGGCTTCGGCCGCTACGCGATGAGCCTGTCGCAGGGCGAGCTCGCGGCGATCGAGCCGGACATGGTGCAGGGCACCAACCTGCAGCACGCGCTGAAGCTGGCCGGGCGGCACCTGCGCCGGCATCCGGGCGCGGAGCCGGTCGTGCTGGTGGTCACCGACGGCGAGCCGACCGCGCACCTGGAGGACGACGGCCAGGCCTTTTTCAGCTGGCCGACGCTGCCGGAGACGGTGCGGCTCACGGTCCACGAGGTCGACCTGCTCACCCGCTACGGCGCGACGCTCAACGTCTTCATGCTGGGGGAGGACCCGGGCCTGCGCCGCTTTGTCGACGCGGTCGCCCAGCGCAGCGGCGGGCGGGTCTTCAGCCCGGACATCTCGGAGCTCGGCCGCTACGTGGTCGACGACTACGTGCGCAGCCGCCGCGGCAGACGCTGACCGGCGGTGCCCGGCACCTTCATCCTAGGATGCTCTAGGCATGGTGTGCGAGGCGACAGCGGTCGCGCCGGGCGGCCGGGGTCGATCGGCGCGGGGACTGGCCTGGTTATAGTGGCTCCGCGAGCGACCGGCCCGGGTGCGCCCGGCAGAGCGGCATGGGCCGGCGGCGGGGCCGCGTAAGTGACGTCCACGGGTGGGGACCCGAGGCCGGCAGGGGGGAGAGGCGCGATGTCGCAGCAGCCTGCGCACGTGACACCCGTACCGGCCGCGCCGATCGGCGCCTCCGACCGGATCTGGACGATTCCCAACGTCATCAGCTTCGTCCGGCTGCTCGGCGTGCCGCTCTTCCTCTACCTGCTGCTCGGCCCGCAGCACGACGTCGCCGCCGTCATCGTGCTCACCCTGGGCGGGACGACGGACTGGGTCGACGGCTACGTGGCGCGCCGGATGAACTCGGTCAGCCGCCTCGGCGAGGTGCTCGACCCGTTCGCCGACCGGCTCTACATCCTCGCCACCCTGATCGGCTTCACCGTGCGCGGCGTGGTGCCGCTGTGGCTGACCGTCGCCCTGCTGCTGCGCGAGGCGGTGCTCGGCGTCGCCCTGCTGGTGCTGCGCCGCCACGGGTACGGCCCGCCGCCCGTGCACTACCTGGGCAAGACCGGCACGTTCGTGCTGCTCGGTGCGTTCCCGGTGCTGCTGCTCGCCGAGGCCGTGCCGTCGACGGCGGTGGTCGCCCTGCCGATCGGCTGGGCCCTGGCCTGGTGGGCGCTCGGCCTCTACTGGGCGGCGGCGGTGCTCTACCTGGCGCAGGCCCGGGCGATGCTGCGCGCCGACCGGGCCGCCCGGGCCGGGACCGTCGCCGGATGACCTCGCCCGACGCCGGTGACGGGCAGCGCCGGTTCGCGCCCGACTTCCTGACCGAGTTGTTCCAGAATCCGCTCGACCCCGGCTACGCCGACGCCGCCGCCCGCAAGGCCCGCGGCGAGGGCGTGACCGGCACCCCGAAGAGGGTGATCAGCGGCATCAGCGCCCTGACCCTGGTCGCGCTCGGCTTCCTGCTGGTGGTCGCCTACCAGCAGACGATGGCCGCCGCGCCGGCCCGCACCCAGGCCCGCGACACCCTGATCGAGCAGGTGCAGAGCCGCCGGGCCGGCACCTCCGAGCTGCAGGACCGCGCCGACGGGCTCCGCGCGGAGGTCGCCGACCTGCGCGAGAAGCAACTGGGCGGCGCGGCCGTGGCCCGGCTGCGGGACCTGGAGGCGGAGACCGGGCTCGCGCCGGTGCGCGGACCGGGCGCCAAGGTCGTCGTCGGCGACGGTCCGACACCCGTCGACCCGCTGACCGGCGAGCGCAAGAGCGAGGCCCGGGTGCGCGACACCGACCTGCAGACCGCCGCCAACGCGCTCTGGGCGGCGGGCGCCGAGGCGATCGCGGTCAACGGCCAGCGGCTCACCGCCACCTCGACCATCCGGCAGGCCGGCGAGGCGATCCTTGTCGACTTCCGGCCGGTCACCACCCCCTACCAGGTGGTCGCCATCGGCCCGGAGTCGCTCGCCGACGATTTCCGCGACGGCGCGGCGGGCCGCTTCTTCCGGGCGCTGAGCACCCGCTACGGCATGACCTACGAGGTCGCCGGCGCCAAGAACCTCGCCCTCGACGCCGCAACCGAGCCGAACCTGCGCCAGGCCGTGCCGTACGCCGGCGCGTCGACGTCCCCGTCCAGCAAAGCGTCGAAAGGCGGCTGATGATCGCCGTACTCGCCCTGATCGCCGGAGTGGCGCTCGGGATCGTCTTCCACCCGACGGTGCCTCCGGCACTGCAGCCCTACCTGCCCATCGCGGTCGTGGCCGCGCTGGACGCGGTCTTCGGCGGCGTGCGCGCGAAGCTCGACGGGATCTTCGACGACAAGCAGTTCGTCGTCTCGTTCATCTCGAACGTGCTGGTCGCCGGCATCATCGTCTACCTGGGTGACCAGCTGGGCGTCGGCGGCCAGCTCTCCATCGGCGTCGTGGTGGTGCTCGGCGTCCGGATCTTCGGCAACGTGGCCGCGATCCGCCGGCACCTGTTCCGGGCGTAGGGCCGCCGATGACCGACGACGAGAAGACCGGCGGGATGCCGGCGGCGCACGGAGACCCCGTGGCGCCCCCGGCCGCCGATCGCGCCCCGCGGGCCGAGCCGGACCCCGGCACCGAGCCCGCGCCGGGCGAGCAGGACTCGCACGCCGACACGCCGCCCCCGGCCGCCTCCCCGGCCACGCCCTCGCCGCGCCCGGCCGATCCTGCACAGGCCGCGCCCGCGGATCTTCCGCAGGCCGCGCCCGCGGATCTTCCGCAGGCCGCGCCCGCGGATCTTCCGCAGGCCGCGCCCGCGGATCTTCCGCAGGCCGGGTCCGCAGATCCTTCGCAGGCCGGGTCCGCAGATCCTTCGCAGGCCGGGCCTGCCGGCGTTTCGCAGGCCGGGGACGAGCCGAC
>NZ_JBEZXZ010000266.1:0-9965 GCF_040638275.1 Actinoplanes sp. NPDC026623
AGCCAGCTTCACCGCCAGGGCATCCTCACTCATCACACCAAGCCCAACGAGCCGATCATGAAAACCGCCGACCAGCTAATTCGTCGTCGGGCCCTTAGCCGGCCGAGCCGGCTCCCGCCTGGCGTCACTGATCGGGATCGCTGCCGGGCGCGACACATTGCTGCGGCTGGTCAAAGCGCTCCCGGATCCGCCTCAAGCACTGATCACGGTGCTCGGCGTCGACGATTTCGCTTTCCGCCGGGGCCGTCATTACGGCACCGTGCTGATCGACATGTCCAGCCACCGGCCGGTCGACATGTTCGATGGCCGTGACGGTGACAGCCTGGCCGCATGGCTGCGGCAGCACCCTGAGGTTGAGGTGATCTGCCGCGACCGGGCCGGCGGCTATGGTGAAGGCGCCCGCGCCGGAGCTCCCCAGGCGATGCAGGTCGCGGACCGATTCCACCTCTGGCAGAACCTAGGCCAGGCAGTCGAGAAGAGCGTCAACGCGCACCGCTCCCAGCTCACCGCCCCGGCACTGCCGCCCGCGAATAACACCATGCCCGCGCAGGTGCGGTCGCCGCCTAACCTCAAGATCGTGACCCGCCTGCGTGAACACCACGCCGCTGTTCACGAACTGGCCGCGCAAGGACTGAACAAGTCCGCGATCGGCCGCAAACTCGGCCTGCACCAGGCCACAGTCCGCAAATACCTCAACGCCGCCAACGCCGCCGAGCTGACCGCCGTATCCGAGCAACGCGCGCATCTGGTCGACGACTATGTCGCCTACCTGCACCAACGCCGGAACGAGGGCGAACGCAACGCCACCGAACTGTTCCGCGAGATCAAACAACAGGGCTATCCCGGCGGGGAACTGGCCGTGCAACGCTATCTGCGCCGCTTCCGTAAAGGCCTCGGCCATGCCCCACTCCCGGGCCCGAAACCACCGTCGGTGCGGCAGGTCACCTCAGGGATCATGGCCCACCCCGACCATCTCGACCCCGGCGACACGATCAAGCTGAGGGACGTCCGCAGCCGCGACCGGGATCTGGATCGGCTGGTCGAACACGTGCGAGCTTTCGCGGTCATGATGACCGGCCGCCACGGCGACCGCCTGGAGGACTGAATCATCGCCGTCGAAAACGACACCCTCACGCCACTGGCCGGGTTCGCCCGCAACCTGCGCCGCGACCTCGACGCTATCCGCAACGGCCTGACACTGGAACACAGCTCCGGCCCGGTCGAAGGCAACATCAACCGCCTCATTCTGTGGAATCAGAGCTTGTCGATTCATGATGCCGGGTTCGTGGCGAGGTGGATCGTGGCGCCGCGGTCGAGAACGATGCCGCCGGACTGGTGCATGCGGGTCAGTTCGGCGAGCGAGCGTCGCCGAAATTCGGCGGCGTCTGTGGGGTTGAGGGCTTCGACGCGTGCGGCGAATCCGTGGGACATGTGAAAGTCCCAGCAGGTTTGCGGGTCGGAGACGGGCAGGTGGACGGCGATGTCGATGGTGCGGACGTCGACGAAACCCGCCTCGTGTAGGCAGGTCGAGACATCGAGGTGGTCGGGGAAGGGGCGTGCGGCGGCCCGTGGTGCGAACTCGGTCCAGATCTCGTTGAAGGCGTTCCAGCGGCCGTGGTCCTCGCAAGGGCCTGGTGTGGTCAGGGCGATAGTGGCTGTGGGCCGTAGAACTCGGCGTAGCTCGGTGAGCACCTGCGCGGGAGTGGTGACGAGGTGTATGACGAAGCCGCCGGTGGCGAGGTCGTAGCAGTTGCCGGGTAGGTCGAGGTGGTGGATGTCCATCAGGCGGACGTCGATCCCGGGGTGAGCGGCGGCGAGGTGCGAGACCATGCGGGGTGCGGCATCGACGGCGGTGACGGTGTATCCGCGGGCAGCGGCAGCAGCGGCAATGGCTCCGCGGCCGCTACCGACGTCCAGCAACCGCATGCCATGGGATGGATCGATGACGTCGAGCATTTGGGCCGCGAACTCGGCGAAGAACGGGATGACCTGGTCGTAGCTGTCTGCGAGCCGGTCGAACAGCGTCCACGTGTCGGTCATGACCGCGAGAATGGTCCGCCGTCGACAAGCCGGCAAGCCGATTTGCCGATGCCGCGTCCACCCTGGGGTCTAGATCTTGGTGGGTTGGAGCACGGTCAGGGGCAATTGCCTGCCTGGTTCGGCGCGTAGCTGGTTCGGGGTGGGGCCGGCTGGCGTGGCGACGTCGGCGAGGCGGTGCAGTAGGCGGTCGACGGCGGCGTGGTCGTTGTCGACCGCGGCGCGTTCGTCGTCGGTGAGCGGGACGCCGACGAGCATGCGCTGCAGGCCGGTCTTCGCTTCGAGCAGCTGGCCCGAGCTGGAGGTTTTCGGGGTGTAGAAGTCGCAGCGCGCGCAGGCCATCCTGTGCTGGCACTGTTCGAAGAACGTGTAGCTGCAGTAGCCGTGGCCGAGGTCGTAGTGCTGCCAGGGTTCGCCGTTGGTGCCGGCGCCGGAGGCGACGGCGTCGCGGTCGACGAGGACTTCGATGGTGCGTACGTTGCGGGCGAAGTAGCCGGCGTCCCGGTAGGCGCGGGTCAGCGTGGCCGGGGTGATCTTCGCGTAGTACTGGGTCGATTGCGGAGACCGGTGACCGAGCCATGCTTGCAGCTCGAACAGGGTCATCGGTTCCTTGGCGTTGTAGAGCTGGCTGGCGATTGTGGATCGGGCCCGGTGGCTGGTGATCGCGCCGCGCACGTCGACGGCCGGGACGCCGCCTTTGCGGCAAAGCATCGGGATGATCGTGTTGTTGATGTAGGCGGTGGACACCCGGCGGGCGCGGGCGGCGAACAGCAGGTCGACGCTTTCGCCGGTGCGGCGGTCGGTGAACGGTGGCTGAGCGGGTCGGGCGGCCTGCCAGGCGTCGATGGCCTGGCCGAGGATCGGGTCGACGGGTTTGGTGAAGGCGGTGCCGGTCTTGTGGGTGGGGACGTCGAGCAGGCAGACGGCGTCGCTGGCCAGGACGTCGGTGGAGTCGCCGGGGATCGCGGTGCCGTGGTGTTGCCAGCGGATGCAGCCGACACGCAGCCGGGCGATCTCGTCGCTGCGCTGACCGGAGAACAGCCAGGTCAGGGTGACCGCACGGACCAGCTCGAACGGGTAGTACGGGCCGGACTGGGTGTCCGGCAGGTCGCCGGCGGTCAGGTTGAGCCCGGCCCAGAGCAGCTTCGCCCAGATGTCATCGGCGATCACCCGCGGGTTCGGGCCGAGCAGGGCGGCGATGCTGCGTGGGACGGCCAGGGCGCGTTGCGGGTCGAAACGGCGGGGCAGCCATTCCCATTCCTGGCAGTCCCCGAAGAACCTGCGCATCGCGCTGATCTGCCCCGCCTTGGCCCCGGCGGTCAACGGCTGGCCCAGCCGGTCGCCGAGACCGGCGGTGCGCTGGACGAAGTCCCCGACCCGCATGCGGTCCAGCGCGGCGATCCACGTCGCGCAGGTCTGCCGCGTCCAGCCCGCTGGGTCGGCGGCCTCGGGATGTTGCTCGGCCAGCCACCGGCCAACCTTGAGCAGGTTCGCGCGGACGCTGCCGCGGACCCGCGGGGTGAGAGTGGACGTGTCATGCCACCGGTCGGCGGCCTGCTGCCAGGTATCGACGCCGCCGGTGGCCCTCGCGTGCTGGCCGGTGCGACCGGTTGGGGCCGCGCAGAACCCGAGCTCGGCGACCGCTCGCTGCACCGCGTGCACGGTGTTGAGCCGGGCTCCGTCCAGCAGCCGCTGTTCGCGGACCCGGTCGAACAGGCCGGTGGTCATGTCCTGCAGGTGCGGGCTGCCGTTGGCCAGCATCAGCTGCGCGACGGTCAACGGCAGCAGCGGGTCCTCGGGACGGCCGAGCTGGTAGCCCCAGCCGCCCAGCACCCGCCGGAGTTGGCCGAGTTCACCGTCGACGCGGTCACGGCCGAAGATCCGCCAGCACAGCACCAGCCGTTGGAAGCTGCCGAGCCGGTGAAACGCGGTGAACCCGCCCAGCAGAAACGCATGCGCCGCCAGATAGGGCCGAACCTCGTCACCGGCCCAGGCCGGCGCACCAGCCCGGAACTCTGCCACGGTGCGGCCCAGCATGGCCTCCCACTGCTCGGCCGCCCAGTCCCAGTAGCTGCCGGCATCAGACTGCGCGCAACGCGTCAGGAGCAAAGCGACCACGTCCAGCATGGCGCGGCGCCGGTGCGGGGTCGGCGGGGAATCCAACCCGGCGTTGACCGCGTCCAACGGTCGCAGCAGCCGGGCGATGACCGGCCAGCCCGGCGCGGCCGGATCACCGGTCTTGAACCGGCGCAGGGTGGCCAAACCGAGCTCGCTGATGGCGGCGGCTTCCTCGGCCTGCACAACGATCCGTAGCAGCGGGCGGGTCACCGGCGGCACCCACCGGCCCGGTCCCGCTTGCGCCAGCCGCGACGCCTGCGCGCTCAACGGCTTGTTCCCGTGCTGTCCATGCCGGCGAGCATCTCGACCCGCCAGGCGTGGATGTGCTGCATCCCCGTGGCAAGCTTGTCGGCCAGGTCCCGGCCGGACAGATGGATGTATTGCAGCGTGGAATCGGTATGCCGGTGACCGGCGAACGCGGCGATCGCGTGGACCTCCCAGCCCATCCGGGCCAGATCAGTCAGACACAGATGCCGGGTGGTATGCGTCGAGAACCGCGGCAACCCCGCCGCCGACGCGACCCGCCGCACCACCTTCGACCAAGTCCACAACGTCACCGGCTGCGCCGTGTTGCGCCGCGACTCCGACAACAACAGCGGCCCCCGGGCCCGGCTCAACGTCGCCCGGTGCCGCAGATAGTCCGCCAGCAACACCCCGGTCGGCGCCGAGTACGGCACCATGCGTTCGAGGCGGTTCTTCGTCGTTTCCGCTCGCACCCGCAGCATCCGCCGTCCCGGATCGAGGTCGTCGGTGCGCAGTGAGCACAGCTCTTCGCGGCGCAGCGCCGCGTCATACGCCAGCGCGAGCATCAACCGGTTCCGCGCCGGCTCGCCGCGGAACGCCGTCAGCAATGCCAGCCACTGCGGCTCGGTCGGGATCCACGGCAGCTTCGCCAGCCTCGGCACCAGCCCGCGCTGCTGCCCACCGAACCGGCGACCAGGGGTATACCGGCCCCGACCGACCGGGTTCGACTCGCGCACGCCCTCCTCGATCAGATAGTCGAAGAACAGCCGCACCGGCACCAGCCGCTGCTGCAACGTCGCGTTCGCCAACCCCGAGCCCGAACCGATCGACACCACGTTCGCGCCGTGCCGGCCCGGCCGCGACGTCAACACCCGAACGAACACCGCCACGTCCGCCCGCGACGCCCGAACCGGATCCACCCCGGCGTCCTCGCACACCTCGAGGAACTCGGCCAGGCCCCGGGCATACGCGTCGATCGTCCGAGCCGCACGACCCAGATCCGTCCACACCCGCAGCCACTCAGCCGCACGCTCATGCCGGACCAGAACCGGCCACTTCTCCTCCATGATCATCAGAAGCTTCAACCACGGCACCAGCGCCCGGCAACGCCCTCGACCAGGGGTTCAGCCGTCAGCGTGATTCCAAGTAACTTTAAAGATGATCAAACGGCAGATGTTTGGCCGCGCCAGCCTCGACCTGCTCCGCAAACGCGTCCTCCTGGCCCACTGATCGCCTTCACACAACCGGCGCCAGAGCCATTTCTGGCTCTGTCGCACTTTCGGTGATAGCAGAAAGTAGCGACCTCATTGCCCGAGCGAAGCCCCGTCCAAATTGGTGTAGTTGCGACAGAACGGGCGGGAGGTCATCGTTGCGAACCCACACCCCGAAGGCGGCCGGCCCCGAATTGCCAGCGCCAGGAGCCCGCACGGGGCATTCCCCGCCATTACGCAACGTCACCACCGAAAGTGCGCCAGAGCCGAATTTCTTACAGTCCATCATTGCGTTGTCGGGTAACCGCTGGCCACGGGGTGATCAAGTCGTGTGGTCGGCGGATGGCCGGGCCGGTGACGCGGGCGATGCCGGTGACGTCGTTGGTGCGGTGCCAGCCGATCGCGATGTCACGCAGGGGATGCGATGGCGGCGGTCCGGTACAGGTCGGGACTTGCTGTTTGGTCTCTACGGAATGGTCACGTCGCCGCCGTGAGACGCTGTTGTTTCGAGTGGAGGTGAGAGACCTTCGCCGCTACCCCTGGAACTGTCCCCCGTTCGGTTCTGTATGACTTTCGGTGGTGACGGTGGGTGAGGGATTCAGCCGAGCAGGATGCGGTGGCGGAGAGGTTCGAAGCCGGCGCGTCCATACATTTGGCGTTTCAGCAGTTTGGTTTTGGTGTTGACGCCCTCGGTCGTGCCGTTGTGATGGGGCAAGGTCAAGGCGGCGTCGACAGCGGCGCGGTCTCTGTCGAGCCCGCGGGTGAAGCGTGCAGGTGGGGTAGATCTTCGTCTCGGACACCGGTGATCCCCTCGGTGAGCAGCTCCGCGTTGTCATCGCAGGGTGTGAGCTTGGTGGCGAACGAGGCGACCAGGCCGGCCAGGGCGGTCATCTGCGGGCAGGCGGTCGTGAGGGATCGAGCAGCTCGCGCTGCCGGTCGGTGCGGTGCTCGGGATGGGTAAGCAGGTAGCGGGCCAAGCGTCGGGGTGAGACCGCGGGACGGTCGGCCTCGACGCGGCCTTGGTGGATGTACTTGTGGAGCAGGTTCAGGCTGCCCTTGTAGCCCCGGGTCTTGATCTCGTGGAATAGGTGCAGAACCGCGATCGGGGGGTTCTGTTCGCGGCGGTGGCGCAGGTGCTCGCGGTAGGGGTCGACGAGGGTGGACCGGTATTTCGGTGCGTGGACCAGCCGGTCGGGTTCGGTGACGCGGGCGTAGCGCTTGATCGTGTTCAGAGACAGGTTGAGCCGGCAGGCGCACTCGAGCAGGCCGACCCGTTTGTCGAGCAGGGCGTGGATCTGCCGCCAGCGTTCCCGCGTCGTCGCGGCCTGGGGCCCGTCGGGCGGCGGCGGGCCGACTTTGGCCCAGCAGGCGCTATGCGCGGCGACCTCTTTGACGACGGCTTCGGCGAGGTTGTGCCACAGATGCCCGCGCGGTCAGCGACCTGGATCGCGGCGGGCAGGGCGCGGCGGATCGCTTCTGATGGCATAGGTAGCGGACGAATCCCGGCAGACGATCTGCACGCCGGGATGCCCGCGCAGTCAGGCTTCCAAGGTGTCGGCTAGCCGGTCGGGCAGGACAGCGGCACATTCATGGGTTTGAGCGTCGATCAAGACCGTTGCGTACGGCCGGCTGCGGCGCAGCGCGAAGTCGTCCACCCCGCGCACCCGCGGCGTCGGCCTTGGTGGTGGCGGCAGCCCGAGCAGGATCCGCAGAGCGGTGTGCCGGGGCGGTCCCGAGTCGCACAGTAGTCAGCCGTTGCAATACTCGTCGGCGACCGCGAGAGCCTCGTCCACGATGGCCAGGCCCACGCGCGCCTCGGCCTCGGTCGTGGTGCACGGCGGGGCGATGTGGAGCCGGTTGAAGTGGGTTCTCGGCCACAGTCCGCGCTCCCTGCATGCGGCCGCGAAAGCAGTCATCGCCGAGGCGCCCGTGCCTCCGTGCGACTGTACGAGCGGCTCGCGGGTAGCACGGTCGCGAACGAGCTCCAGAGCCCAGAACACACCCAGCCCCCTCACCTCACCGACCGACGGATGCCGCGCTGCGATCTTGGCCAGCTCCGGCCCGATGACATGGCTGCCGAGAGTCCGAGCATTCTCCACAATACGTTCGTCCTTGAATATCTCGATCGAGGCGATCGCGCTCGCACACGCGAGGGGGTGGCCTTGATAGGTCAGCCCGCCGGGATACATCCGGTTGTCGAACGTTGCTGCGACCGGCTTGGAGACGATGACACCCCCCAGCGGAACATAGCCGGAGTTCACCCCCTTGGCAAAGGTGATCAGGTCCGGCGTCACATCCCAGTGCTGCATGGCGAACCATTCGCCACATCGTCCGAATCCGGCCATGACCTCGTCGGCGATCAGCAGGATCCCGTGCTCGTCACAGATCTCACGGACGCCGGCGAGATAGCCCGGTGGCGGCACCAGAATGCCGTTGGCGCCTACCACAGGCTCGAGAATGATCGCCGACACAGTGTGGCCACCCTCGGCCATGACGGTGGCCCGCAAATGCGCAAGCGCCCGATCGGTCTCTTGTTCGAGGCTGTCGCTGTGGAAGGCGGAACGGTAGAGATAAGGACCCCAGAAATGCACGACCCCTGGCGTCGTATACGGTTCGCTCCCCCATCGCCGCTGGTCACCCGTCACGCCGATGACTCCGTGGGTCGCACCGTGATAGCTGCGGTACATAGCGAGAACCTTGAATTTTCCAGTATGCAGTCGCGCCATCCGGATAGCGTTCTCGTTCGCCTCCGCGCCGGCGTTGGTAAAGAAGACGCTGCGAAATCCGGGGCCGGCCAACTCGCAGATGAGGCGTGCGGCCTCTGAGCGGGCGCCGTTGGCGAGGGCAGGTTGGATGATGGTCGCCTGGGCAGCGTAGTCCCGGATGGCCGCAACCAGCCTGGGATGCTGGTGGCCGATGTTGACGTTGACCATCTGGCTGGAGAAGTCCAGATAGCGCTTGCCGTCGTAGTCGACGAAATAGGACCCCTCAGCCGATGCGACAGGCAGTTCCGCCTGTGCCGACCAGGAGTGGAAGACGTGGGAGCGGTCGAGCCGAAGAATGGTAGCCTTGTCCGTGGGAATGCCAGCGAGGGGATCGACCAGGTTGTACTTTTCGGCCACGGGCGCGCTTCCTTAAGGATACGACGTCGGACATCGGCAGCCGGGGGCCGACCGCACGCACGGAGCCTACCCGAGCGGAAGCCGGTCGGACCGGCCCGAACCTGTCCGGCCACAATGCCCTCGACAGCCGCGGCGTCCCGGAAGGCACAACAGTTGAGTGCAGGGAGCAGGTCGACCACTTCGCGACACGTAGCGCCGCGCGGTGGCGGCGCCCACGCCGAACCGGTCACAGGAAGGGCCGGGTGAGTTCCCGCTTTCGTGGAGCTTCTCAAGCATGATCGACCTGATCATGGGGAGGAAGCTTCTGTGGCCGCACCGACGAAGTACCCCGACGAGCTACGAGCGCGTGCCGTGCGTCTGTGTCGCGAGTCGGAGCCCAAGCCGGTGATCCGGCGCCTGGCCGAGCAGTTGAACGTGCATCATGAGGCGCTGCGTAACTGGATCCGGCAGGCCGAGGCCGATGCCCGGGAACGACACGACCGGCCGACAACGGAGTTGGCCGAGGAGAACCGCCGGCTGGCGACGGAGAATGCTGAGCTGCGGCGGACGAACGAGATCCTGAAAGCGGCGTCCGCGTATTTTTCGCGGCGGTGCTCGACCCGACCCGGCGACGGTCATGAGGTTCATCGACGAACACCGTGACCGCTTCGCGGTCGCGCTCCCGTTACGGGTCCTGGACATCGCCGAATCGACCTACTACCAGTGGGTCAAGCCGGCTGACCGGCCGAGCGACCGGGGCCTCGCCTCGTCGACATCGTCGTCCTGCGGTGCGGTAACGCCGCACGCGGTGAAGCTGGGGCACCGCGTTGCGCACAGTAGTCGACGATCTTGCGAGGGCTGAGTGACAGCAGTCTGCGCGCATACCGGTCAGTTCCGGGCGAAACTGAGGATTCGGTTAGACCGGGCCGGTCAGCGACGGCACAGTCGTGATCAACATGAGCGGATTACCCACCGAGTAGAACCTGTGCTCTTCCTAGCTGCTGACTGCGAACGAAGCGCTCAGCGGAATCCGTTGCTCTGCGAGATTAGCACGAACTTCAACGATTCCGGCTTCATCCCGACGGCCGCTGGGCGATGGAATGGGGAAGAACGTGGACGGGTTAAGGGCCCGACGATGAATAAGTTGGTCGGTTCGAGGGTGATTGTCTGGTTTCGCACCGTTTCTGGGATGGGTCCAGGATGGATGACGTAGTTCCACTCGCCGTGGAAGGCGTATCGCTGGACCGGGACAGCC
>NZ_JBEZXZ010000267.1:0-9963 GCF_040638275.1 Actinoplanes sp. NPDC026623
GCCTGTTCACCGGCGCCCCCGTGGCGCCGGTGGTGCACGCGCGGCTGACCGGCGCCGTTCACGAGCCGAGCCGCGAGTAGCGCAGGTACGGCCGCCGCCGCGCCTCGAACGCGGCCAGCTCACCCGCCCAGGCGCCGACCACGTCGTCGGTCGTCGCGCCCGCGTCGATCATCGTGCGCAGCCGCGACGAGCCGGTGAGCAGGTCGATCCAGTACCGGGTGCCGCCGTCCACCCGCCACGCGAAGGCCGCCTCCCCGCGGGCCTCCACCAGCATGGCGACCGCCGTCCGGATCGGGTCGTACGCGGCCTGGTCGCTGACCTTCACCTCGATGCCCGCGCAGAGCTGGTTGGTGAACTTGTTGAAGGTCGGCGTGAAGTACGCCTCCCGGAACTCCACCCCGGGCAGGTTCAGCGCCGCCACCCGGTCGCGCCAGCGGTGATCGAAGCCGGGGCCGCCGATCAGCTCGAACGGGCGGGTGGTGCCGCGGCCCTCGGACAGCGACGACACCCCCTCGAACAGGCCCGTTCCGGGGTAGACCAGCGCGGTGTCCGGCGTGGGGATGTTCGGGCTGGGCAGCACCCACGGCAGGTCGGTGTCGCCGGCGCGCAGCCGCCCGGCCCAGCCCCGGCAGTCGATCACCTCGAGGTCCACCGGCCGTCCCGCCTCCGCGACGAGGAACTCGCCGTTGTAGAAGCGGGCCAGCTCGCCGACCGTCATGCCGTGCTGCTGCACGATCTTCAGCCGGCCCACGCCGGAGGTGAACCCGTCGGTCATCATCGGCCCGTACGCGCGCCCGCCCACCGGGTTGGGCCGGTCCAGCACCAGGTAGCGCAGGCCCAGCCGGGCGGCGGCGGCCATCGAGTCGTACAGGGTGTAGATGTAGGTGTAGAAGCGGGCGCCGATGTCCTGGATGTCGAAGACGACAGTGCGCACCCCGGCCGCGGTGAACATCTGCGCCCAGGTGGCCTGCGAGGCGAGGTAGGCGTCGTAGACGGTCAGCCCGGTGCGGGCGTCGGTGCCGGTGCCCTCGCTGCCGCCGGCCTGCGCCGAGCCGCGGAAGCCGTGCTCCGGGCCGAAGACGCCGCCGATGCTCACGCCGTCGGCGTGCATCCGGTCCACCAGGTGCCGGTACTCGCGGTCCACGCCGGTCGGGTTGGAGACGACGCCGATGCGCTCGCCGCGCACCGCGTCCCAGCCGGCGGCGGCGAGCCGGTCCATCCCGGTCCGCACCGGGACCCGGGGGAGCAGGCCGGGTTTTGCGGCGGCAGGCTCCGCGCCGGTCAGCCCGGCCGCGACTCCGGCCGCGCCCGCGGCCAGCAGCCCCCGTCGGTTCACCGGACGCTCCAGGTCAGGCCGTGACCGTACGGGTAGAGGCCCGGTATCTCGACCGGCAGCTTGCCGCGCGGCGCCACGGTGCCGAGCAGCACCTTGGCCAGCGACTCCATGGAGACCGCCGAGTAGCCGTAGGTGGCCAGGTAGGTGCCGGCCTCCGGCGCGGCGGTGAGGTCGTAGGGGTCGCGGACCGCCGCCCACACGACCGGCTTGCCGGTCGCCAGCAGGGCCTTGACGAGCGCCTTCTGCCGGCCGCCCGGATCGGCGACCGTGGTGTCCCAGGCCCGGCTGGTGAGCACCACGGTGACGTCGTGGGCGCGTGCCGCCGCGACCGCTTCGGCGATCTTGGCGTCGTCCGGCAGGCCGGTGACCAGCGGCGTGGCGCCGAGCGCGCCGGCCAGCACCGCGATGTTCGAGGTGGCGCCGGTGTTCCAGCCGGTCACCAGCACCGACTTGCCGGCGGGCAGCGGCAGCAGGCCCGCGTCGTTGCGGATCGCGGTGACGCCGCGGTCGGCGACGGACTGCGCGACGCGGAGGTTCGCGGGCGTGCCGACCGAGCGTTCCGCCGCGGCGGGGTCGAGCGGCGTCCAGCGCAGCAGGCCGCGCCGCTGCTTGAGGGTGAGGATCCGGCGCACGGATTCGTCGATGCGGGCCTCGGTGAGCTCGCCGGACGCGACCGCGCCGAGCAGGGCGCCGTACGCCACCGGCATGTCCGGCGGCATGAGCAGCATGTCGACGCCGGCCTTGAGCGCCAGCACCGGTACCCGGTCGTCGCCGTACTTCTGCCGTACGCCGGCCATCTCCAGCGAGTCGCTGACGATCACGCCGCGGTAGCCGAGTTCGCCGCGCAGCAGCCCGGTGATGATCGGCTTCGACAGGGTGGCCGGGTCGAGCGCCGGATCGAGCGCCGGGACCACGATGTGCGCGCTCATGATGGCGTCGACGCCGGCCGCGATCGCGGCCTTGAACGGCGGCGCGTCGATGCGTTCCCACTGCTCGCGGGTGTGGGTGATCACCGGCAGCCCGGTGTGGCTGTCGGTGGCGGTGTCGCCGTGCCCGGGAAAGTGCTTGGCGGAGGCCGAGGCGTTCGCGCCGACCTGCAACCCGAGCACCTGGCTCGCGGTGAGCGCGGCGGCGAGGCCCGGATCGCTGCCGAACGAGCGCACCCCGATGACCGGGTTGGCGGGGTTCACGTTGACGTCGGCCACCGGGGCCCAGGCCTGGTTGATGCCGACCGCCCGCAGCTCGGTGCCGGTGACCTTGCCGGTGCGGTAGGCGTCGAGCGGGCTGCGCCCGGCGCCGAGCGCCATCCCGCCGGGGAACTGGGTGGCCGGCGGCGGCATCCGGGTGACCACGCCGTGCTCCTGGTCGGTGGAGATGGTCAGCGGGACGTCGCCGGCGGCGGCCTGCAGCCCGTTGCTGAGCGTGGCGATCTGGCGCGGCGTCTGCAGGCTGTTCGTCCAGGCGAAGTAGATGACGCCGCCGAGGTGGTACTTCGCGACGACCTCCGCCGGGGTGTCCACGCCGTACATCCGGCGGTTGGCGGCGGCGTCGGCTGCCGACGGCGTGTTCGCGTCGTTGCCGTAGACGTAGGTGGTGAAGAGCTGACCGATCTTCTCCGGCAGGGTCATCCGGGACAGGACCGCGTCGACCGGCGACGGTGCGGGGCTCGCGGCGGCGGCCGGAACGGCGGACACCGTGATGCCCAGGGCGGCGAGAGCGAGAAGTGCCACGGGACGCGTTCGCATGGTGCCAGAAGGTAGTCGGGTCGCCGTGGTATGGCAATAACCTTCGTCCCTCTTGCCAGTTACGAAGGAAACATTCATCCTCGACGGATCGACGTATAGAGAGGCGTTGATGATCAAACTCTGGTTCCTTTCCCCGCTCTGCGTGGTCGCCTGCCTCGCCGCGGGCTCGCCCGCGGCCGCGCGGCCCACCGCCGAGCCCGGCCGGGCGCCGGCGGTCACCCCCGCCGACCTCCGGTTCCGGCACGACGTGCTGCGCACCGGCACCGCGCGGGAGGCCGGCCTGCTGCCGGACCGGGTCGCCGCGCTGCGCAGCATCGCCGCGTCGTATCTGGCGCCCACACCCGATCATCCCGGCCATCCCGCGTACGCGGGCGCCACCGTGCTCGCCGCACACCATGGTGTCGTGGTGTCGCGCTTCGCGGTCGGCGACGCGGTCCGCTACACCGCGGGACCCGGCGGGATCGCCGAGCTGCCGCCGGATCAGCGCGTCCCGGCGCGCCCCGACACCCTGTGGGACCTCGCCTCGATCTCCAAGCTGTTCACCACGATCGTGGTGCTCCAGCAGGTCGAGGCCGGGCGGGTGAGCCTGGACGCGCCGGTCGCGGACCACGTGCCGGAGTTCGCGGCGGGCGGCAAGGGGTCGGTGACCGTCCGGCATCTGCTCACCCACACCTCCGGGCTGCCCGCGTTCCTGCCGTTCTACTCGAGGTACGCCACGCCCGCCGAGCGGATCGCCGCGGCCCTCGCCACGCCGGTCACCGCCGGATCGGCGCCCGGCCGGCAGTACGTCTACTCCGACATCGGCCTGATCGGGCTCGGCGTGCTGGTCGAGCGCGTCACCGGCAAGTCCCTCGCGGACGCGGTCCGCGACGGGGTCACCGGCCCGCTCGCGATGCGCGACACCGGCTACAACCCCGGCCCCGAGCTGCGCGACCGGACCGCCGCCACCGAGTACCAGCCGTACGTCGGCCGCGGCATGGTCCGGGGCGAGGTCCACGACGAGAACGCCTGGTCGCTCGGCGGCGTCGCCGGGCACGCCGGCGTCTTCTCCACCGCGGACGACCTGGCGGTGCTCTGCCAGATGCTGCTCGACGGCGGCAGCTACCGGGGCCGGCGGATCCTGTCCGCCCCGATGGTCCGCCAGGCGCTTGTCAACTACAACGCGGACCTGCTGGAGGCGTACCCCGAGAGCGCGCGCGGGCTCGGCTTCGAGCTCGCCAAGCAGTGGTACATGGACGGGATGACCTCGCCGGTCGCCTTCGGGCACACCGGGTTCACCGGCACCTCGATCGTCATCGACCCGCTCGACCAGTCGTTCCTCATCCTGCTCAGCAACCGGGTGCACCCGGACCGGGACTGGGGGAGCAACAACGTGGCCCGGCGCGCTCTCGCGCGTACCTTCGCCGCCGCCCACCCGGTCCAGGCGCTTCCCGGCGGCGCGCCCTGGCGGACCGAGCGGCGCGACGGCGCGATCATGACGCTGACCGCGCCGCTGCGGCGCGCGGCGGGCCCGCGGTGCCGGGCCGCGTTCCTTTTCTGGTACGACACCGAGCCGCGCTACGACACGGCGGCGCTCGAGTCGTCGGCCGACGGGGTGACCTGGGCGCCGCTGCCGGCGACCCTGCGCGCGGGCCGCGAGACGTTCACCGGCGACGGCACGTTCACCGGCTACGGCGGCCGCCACTGGTGGCTCGCCACCGCCGAGGTGCCGGCCGGCACCACCCGGCTGCGCCTCGGCTATCGCACCGACGCCGCCTCGCAGGGCCGCGGCGTCCTGCTCGACCGTCTCCGGGTGTTCGAGCCCGGAGCCATCCTCGTCGACGGCGCGACCCGGTTCGAGGCCGACGGCTGGAACCAATCGGATAACTAGGCGGGAGCCGAACATGGGACACGGGATCAGCCGGCGCGGGCTACTGCAGGGTGCGGCGGGTGCTGCCGCCGCGGGCACGCTCGCCGGGTGCGCGATGGGCGGCGACGACTCCCCGGACGACGCCAAGGGCGAGGTCACCGCGAGCAACCCGCTGGGCGTCAAGCCGGACGCGCCGCTGGAGGTGGTCATCTTCAACGGCGGCTTCGGCGAGGAGTACGCCAAGGCGCACGAGGCCATGTACCGGCAGCGCTACCCCAAGGCGGAGATCAAGCACTCGGCCACCCAGCAGATCGCCGAGACGCTGCAGCCCCGGTTCGTGGCCGGCGACCCGCCGGACGTGGTGAACAACTCCGGCGGCAGCCAGATCGACTTCAACGGCCTGGTGTCCGAGGGCGCCCTGACCGATCTCGGCGAACTGCTCGACGCGCCCAGCCTCGACGACCCGAACACCAAGGTCCGCGACACGCTGCTGCCCGGCATCGTCGATGTCGGCTCCTACGACGGAAGGTTCCTGTCGCTGAACTACGCCTACTCGGCGTACGGCGTCTGGTATTCGCAGAAGCTCTTCGACGCCAGGGGCTGGGAGTACCCGAAGACCTGGACCGAGATGATCGCCCTGTGCAGGACCATCAAGGCGGCCGGCATCGCGCCCTGGACCTACCCGGGCAAGCACTCCCGCTACATGAGCTGGCCGATCCTCGCCGCCGCCGGCAAAACCGGCGGCATCGAGGTGATCAAGGCGATCGACAACCTGGAGCCGAACGCCTGGAAGCACGACGCCGTCCGGGCCGCCGCCGAGGCGTACTACCAGCTTGCCGTGGACGGCTATCTGCAGCCGGGCGCCGAGGGCATGGACCACATCCAGTCGCAGACCGAGTGGTGCCGGGGACACGCCGCGTTCGTCTCCTGCGGATCGTGGCTCGAGAACGAGCAGAAGTCGGTCACCCCGCCCGGCTTCCGGATGGCCGTCGCGCCGACACCCAGCCTCACCGCGGGCGACAAGATGGGTTTCGAGGCGTTCCGCGGCACCGGCAGCGAGCCGTTCATCGTGCCCACCAAGGGCAAGAACGTCCGCGGCGGCCTGGAATACCTGCGGATCATGCTCTCGCAGCAGGGCGCCTCCGACTTCACCCGCAAGGTCAGCAGCCTCACCTGCGTGCGGGGCTCCAGCGCCGGCATCGCGCTCGGCCCCGGCCTCACCTCGGTGACCAAGCTGATCGACGCGTCCAACGGCGGTGCCTTCACCTGGCTGTACTCGTCGTACTACCGCAAGCTGGAGCGCGAGCGGGTCGACGCGGCGTGCGCCGAGCTGTTCACCAAGCGGATCAACGCGGCGCAGTGGTGCGACAAGGTGCAGCGGTCCGCCGACGAGTTCGCCCAGGACCCCGCCGTCAAGAAGTACAAGCGGGCCTGAGGTGCGCGGCAAGCGGCTGTTCATCGCCACGTTCCTGATCCCGCCCCTGCTGCTGTACGGCGTCTTCGTCGTCTCGCCGTACGCGCAGGCGTTCCAGATCGCCGGCACCGACTGGAGCGGGCTGTCGCCGGAGTACGACTTCGTCGGGCTGGACAACTTCCGCCGGCTGGCCGGCGACGGCTACTTCTGGAACGCGCTGCGGCACAACGCACTGATGCTCGTGGTGCTGCCGGTGGCGACGATCCTGCTCGGCCTCTTCTTCGCCTCGATGATCAGCGTGGGCGGCCGCCCCGACCGCGCGGGCGTGCACGGCGTACGCGGAGCCGGCCTCTACCGCGTCGTCTACTTCTTCCCCCAGGTGCTGTCGGTGGCGATCATCGGCGTGCTCTGGAAGGAGGCGTACGCCCCGCACACCGGCATGATCAACGGGGTGCTGCGCGCGGTCGGGCTGGACGCCCTGGCCGTGGCCTGGCTCGGCGATCCGCGGTTCTCGTTCTGGTGCGTGCTGGCCGTGCTCGTCTGGATGAACGTGGGCTTCTACGTGGTCCTGTTCAGCGCGGCCATGCAGTCGATACCCCGCGACCTCTACGAGGCGGCACTGCTCGACGGCGCGAGCCGGCTCACCACGCTGGTCCGGATCACCGTCCCGCTGGTGTGGGACACCATCCAGGTCGCCTGGGTCTACCTGGCGATCATCGCGATCGACGGCTTCGCCATCGTGCAGATCATCACCGACGGCGGGCCGAGCTCGTCGTCGGACGTGGTCGGGCTGCGGCTGTACAAGACCGCGTTCGGCGACGGGCAGTTCGGCTACGCCTCGGCGATCGGCGTGGCGATGTTCTTCATGACCCTCACGGTGGCGGTCGCGTTCCTGCGAGTGACCCGCCGCGAGCGGGTGGAGTTGTGATGGCGGTGCTCACCGAATCCTCCCGCACGTCGTCGTCCACGTCGCCGCCGGACGCAACCCCTCGGCCCGCCGGCCGCACGGTCCCGGTGCTGTCGCACGTGTTCCTGATCGGCTGGGCGCTGCTCACCACGCTGCCGCTGCTGTGGGCGGTGCTCAGCTCGTTCAAGAGCGACAACGAGATCCTGACCGACCCGTGGAGCCTGCCGTCCCGGCTGCGGTGGGAGAACTGGGGGAGGGCCTGGAACGAGGCCCACATCGGCCGCTACTTCCTGAACAGCGCCATCGTGGTGACCGGCGCGCTCGCACTGACCATGCTGCTCGGCGCCATGGCCGCGTACGTCCTGGCCCGCTACTCCTTCCGGGGCCGCCGGATCGTCTACTTCGCCTTCGTCGGCGGCATGATGTTCCCGGTCTTCCTGGCGCTCGTGCCGCTCTTCTTCGTGGTGCGCAACCTGGGCATCCTCGGCACCCTGCCCGGCCTGACGCTGGTGTACGCGGCCTACTCGCTGCCGTTCACGGTGTTCTTCCTGACCGCGTTCTTCCGCACCCTGCCCACCTCGGTCGCCGAGGCCGCGATGGTCGACGGGTGCGGGCACTTCCGGCTGTTCTTCGCGGTGATGCTGCCGATGGCCCGCCCCGGACTGGTCAGCGTCGGCATCTTCAACTTCCTGTTCCAGTGGAACCAGTACGTCCTGCCGATCGTGCTCATGCAGGGCGAGGGCGCGGAGCGCAAGTGGGTGCTGGCGCAGGGGCTGACCGCGCTCGCGGTGAACGAGGGATACCGCGGCGACTTCAGCGGCCTGTTCGCCGGGATGACCATCGCGATGCTGCCGGTGATCGCCGCCTATCTGATCTTCCACCGCCAGGTGCAGAGCGGCCTGGCCGCGGGCCAGCTCCGTTAGCTCGCCCTAGCCTCCAACAGGCGTGTGGCCTCGTCGGCGGCCGGACGTGGTACTAGTTAGGTCGTGCTGAGGGCCATCGAATGGATTGTGCTGGGAATCGGTAGCACGGCCGCCATCGTCTACGGCGTCCGTCGTCACCGACCCGCCCGGATCGGACCCTGGCTGCTGCTCGCCGGCGCCATCGCGGCGAGCGCTGCCGGCGACGTGTTGACCGCCTTGCACCGGCCCGGCCTGGCCGATGTCTGCTTCTACGCCATGTTCGCGCTGGTCGCCTGCAGTCTGCTGCAGCTGACCCGCGTCGGTGCGATTCTCGTCGACCGGGCACGGCTCATCGACCTGCTCGCGTTCGCCTGCTCGACGCTGCTGGTGGTCTGGGTGTTCGTCATCGGCGATGCGGGCCAGATCGGGAAGATCTCCGGGGCGTACGTCATCGGTGCCCTGCTGCTCCTCGCGGTTGTCGCCCGCATGCTGGTCGCCGTGGGCCGGAACCTCTCGGCCGCGCTGCTGGTCATGGGTGCGGTCGGTGTCCTGGTCGGTGACATCTCGCAGCCGCTGTGGCCGGGCCGGCTGAGCGAGTCCGGTTTCGTGGTGCTCTACCTGGCCTGGGGCGCCGCCGCGCTGCACCCGTCGATGGTCAGGCTCACCGAGCCCGCGGCGCCGCGTCCGAGCCCGTGGCGCGGGCGCTGGGCGGCGCTGCTGGGCATCTCCGTTGCCACCCCGCCGGTCGTTCTGCTGATCGAGGGTGCCGACGGCACGGTCGGCGACGGCGTGGAGATTGCCGTGGCCGGTGCGATCACCCTTCTCCTGACCATCACGCGGCTGACCGACTCGGTGACCCTGAACGGCCAGGCCCTGACGCGCGAGCGCGGCCTGCGGCAGGCGAGCGCCGCGCTGGTCGCCGCCGCCGACACGCCGGCCGTGGACGAGGCCGTCCGCGCCGCGATCGCCCAGCTCATGCCGCCGGACGCCATCCGCAGCACCGCCTTCGCCGTCGACGACCGCCAGCTCACGCTCGAAGCGGTGCCCGGCACCGAGGCCGGCGCACCGCCCCGCAGCTGGTGGATCGCGGACGCGGATCACGACTACGCCACCCTGGTCTGTCCGCTCTGGCTGGAACCGCTCGCCGTCGCCCGGCCCAGCGGCGGAGCCCTGATCCTGGTGGGTCGCCGGGACACCCTCACCGCCACCCGCGACACCCTCGAGGTGCTGGCCGGTCAAGCGGCGCTCGCGCTGGACCGCATCTCACTGGTGGAGGCGATCGGCCGCCGCGACAGTGATCTCTATCTGCGCGCGGTGATCCGCAACAGCGCGGACATCGTGGTGGTGATCGACGAGGACCAGCGCATCCGATACGCCAGTCCCTCGCTGCGCGAGCTGCTCGGCGCCGACGACCTTCCGCCGCTGGCGACCCTCGACGATCTGGTGCATCCGGACGACCGCAACCTGCTGCGTCAGGCCTTCCGCAGCTCCGGCGACGGCGCGGTGTTCTGCTCGCTGTTGCGGGCCGACGGCAGCCAGGTGCTGGTCGAAGCCACGTACCGCGACCTGCGCGAGGACCGCCTGGTCCAGGGCTTTGTGGTGACGATGCGGGATTTCACCCAGGGCCGTGATCCGGACGAACTGCCCCAACGCGAGAACCGGGACGATTTACCGGCCCAGGTGAACCGGCGCAGCGCTCGACACAAGTTCCGCTACTAGTGTCGTGAGTCGTTAATGCGTGTGCAGTAGCGGGCGATGGATTCGAGGATCTGGTCGGCGGTCTTGGTCCAGACGTAGGGGCGTGGGTTGT
>NZ_JBEZXZ010000268.1:0-9767 GCF_040638275.1 Actinoplanes sp. NPDC026623
GCCGCAGTCCCGCGGCCACCGTCCGTGCCACCACTGCCGGCGGCCGGCGCAGCACCGCGGTCAGCACCTGGTTGCGGGTCTCCCGGCGCAGCCGCGCGGCGGCGTCCCGGCCGTTGGGCTGCGGCAGGTGCCGTACCACCAGTTCCGGTACGTACGACAGCTGCCCGCCGGCCGCCGCCAGGTCCATCGCCAGCAGGGCCTCCTCGCCGTACACGAAAAGCCTGGAGCAGAAGCCGCCGGCCGCCAGGAAGTGATCGCGCCGGACCACGGCCGCGCAGGCGAGGAAGCCGAGCACGGCCGGCCCGGCGGCACCGGGCGGCACGCCGATCGGCGCCGCGGCCATCGCCGCCGACACCGGATCCAGGGTCTGCCGCGGGCCGACCAGGACCCGCGCGGCGAGCAGCGAGGCGCGCGGATGCGCCCGCATCAGCTCCACCGCCCGGGCGAGCGAGCCGGGCGTCCAGTAGGAATCGTCGTCGGCGAAGGCCACGTACGGCGTCCGCGCCCGCCGGACACCGATGTTGCGGGCCGCGGCACCCCGGTTCGTCTCCAGTCGCACCAGATCGACGCCCGGCACGTCGGTGGCCTCGTCGGACGCGTTGTCGACCAGGATGACCGGGGCCCGGTGCCGCGGGACCGTCTCCCGCAGCCGGTCCCACCGGTTCCGGGTGGCGACCACCACGGTGACGTCGTCGGTCTCGGCCGCCGCCGGCCCGCCCACCGGCCCGCGTTCCGTTTGTCTCCCGTCCGGCATGGCGCCCGGTTACCCCGCCCGCACCGATTCAATCCCCGCCGCCCGACCGTGACCGTGCCGGTTGCGATCCGGGAGTACGGGCGCCTTCGGCCGAAGCCGGCCGACGGTGCCTCCCGATAGGGCGTACGGCGCCGAGAGACGGCGTTCGTCCACGTGGGGGAACCCGTCGCCTTGGCTTCGATGCTTACGCCGCTCCGCGAGCGCAACTACCGGCTCTGGGCCGGCGCCGACCTGGTGTCCACCGGCGGCACCTGGATGCAGGTGCTCGGGCTCAACTGGCTCGTCCTGTCGGTGACCGGCTCGGCCACGACCATGGGTTTCACGGTGCTGGCGCAGGCGCTGCCGGTGCTGGTGCTGGGCGGTTGGGGCGGCGCCCTCGCCGACCGCCTGCCGGCCCGTCCGCTGCTGATCGTCTGTCAGGTGGCCCGGGCGCTGCTGGCGCTGGCGTTGGTGTTCGACACCGGCCGGCTGTGGCCGGTCTATGCGGTGGCACTGGCGTCCGGGGTGATCAGCGCGGTCGAAGGTCCGAGTCTTGGCCGCTTCGGCTCGGCGCTGGTGCCACGCGAGGCGCTCGGTTCGGCGCTGGCGCTCGGCTCGGTACTCAGCTCGGCGGGCCGGATCGGCGGTATGGCCCTGGGCGGAGTCCTGGTCGGGATCACCGGGCCGACCTCCCTGTTCGCGATCAATGCGGTGTCGTACCTGGCGGTGATCGCCGCCCTCCTGGTCATGCGCCCAGGCTCGATGCGGCCGCTGGCGTCCGCCCGGGACTGCGACCGGGGCGTACGGGCGGGCCTGCGCTACGTACTGGGCCAGCCCGTGGTGCTGACCGTGCTGGCGCTGTCGTTCGTGCTCGGCTCGCTCGGCCGCAACTACCAGGTGACGATGGCCGCCATGGTCGCCGGTCCCCTGCACGCCGGCTCCGGCGCGTACGGAATGCTCTCGACGGTCTTCGCGGTCGGCGCCGTGGTCGGTGGCCTGGCGCTCGCGGCCGGCGGACGTTCCACGCTGCCCGTGCTGGTCGGCGCCGGACTGACGATCAGCGTCCTGCAGATGTGCTCCGGCCTCGCCCCGACCGTCACCGGTTTCGCCGTCCTGATGCTGCCGATCGCGGCGGGCGCGGTCATCCTCGACACCATCGTGTCGACCCGGGTGCAGCTCGACACCCGCGAGGACATGCGTGGCCGGGTCCTGGCGGCGCTGGGCATGGTCTCCGCGCTGTCCGGCATCGTCGGCGCTCCGCTGCTCGGCTGGCTCTGTGACTCCGCCGGCGCCCGCGGCGCGCTGCTGCTCGCCGGCGCGATCACCACCGCGGCGGCGGTCGCCGGCGGGGTGGCTCTGTTCCGGATCGCCGGACGCCGGGTTCCCGTCATCGGGCGCCCCGCGCTTCAACCGCGGTAAGTCCCTGCAGCGAACGCCGCGGCCCGCCGGAACACACCGACACGCAGCGAGTTCATGGGTACCAAAATAAAGATTCACATATTTCGTCGCCCATGCTCCTTTTGAGATGGTCTACTCGTCGGTAATTTCCTCCAGATGCATACCTCGATACCGGCCCGGACCGGGCGGCAGTTCGCGGTCGCGACCCTCTGCGTCGCCGTCGTCCTCGTCCCCGCCTCCGCGGCGCGGGCGACCGGCGGGCGCTACCAGGTCGACAGCACCGCCGACGCACCCGACGACACCCCCGGCGACGACCGATGTGCCACCGCGAACGGCGATTGCACGGTGCGCGCCGCCGTCATGGAGGCCAACGCCAATCCCGGCTCGACCATCGTCATCCCGGCCGGCCGATACCGGCTGACCATTCCGCCGCTGCTCGGCCGCGCCTTCACCGACTACACCCTCGCGGACGCCGCGCACGGAAACCTCAAGATCTTCAAGGCGACCCGGGTGGAAGGGGCCGGCCGCGACCGCACCCTGCTCGACGGTGGACACCTCGACCGGGTGTTCACCACCCTCGGACCGGCCACCATGGCGGACCTCACCATCACCGGCGGCGTCTCGGCACCGGTGGCGTCGCTCTACAACTACTACGGCGGGGGCGCCGTGCTCAACGCATCGGCGCTGACCCTGGAGCGGGTGCGGATGACCGGCAACAGCGCCCGCATCGGCGGCGCCGTGCAGAACATCCCGTTCACCACGATGACGGCGCGCGACAGCCTGGTGGACGGCAACGAGGCCGGCGAGGCGGGAGGCATCCGTTTCGACGGGCGCGGACTCGTGGAACACTCGGTGATCACCAACAACCGCGTCACCGACCCGTACGACCCGACCCGGCCCGGCGAACTGGCCGGTTACGGCGGCGGGATCGACGTCCGGGGCCCGGAGACGGTCACGGTGGTGGACAGCACGGTGAGCCGCAATCACGCCGACCGCGGGGGCGGCGGCATCAACATCACCCTGGGCTACCTTCCCGGCCCCCGCAACACGCCCGGTCCCGGACGGGTGGAGCTGCACCGCACCACGATCACCGACAACACGAGCGGGACCGGACCGGACGGCTGCCGGGCGGTCTGGGCCCGGATCGTCGATCTGGGCGACAACACCGACTCCGACGGCACCTGCACCGCCGGCAGGTAGGGACTTCTCGCCGCACGAGTGGGCTGACCGGGCCGGGCTCACCGGCCGGGCTCACCGGGCCGGGCTCACCCTCACCGGGCCGATGAACGGGCGGTTCCCGGCCGCGACTGCGGCCGGGAACCGCTGGGTGTGTGGTTACTGCTGGGTGTCGCCGGTACCGGTCCTCTGCTGGGCCTGGTCCACACCCTTGTCGATCTGGGTCGAGTGCCGGTTACCGGTCCGGTCGTCGATCTGATCGCCGGCCTTCTCGATCCCCTCATCAACCTGCTTGTCATGCTCGTCCGCGAAATCCTTGGCCTTATCCGCGAAACCCATCTGCTCCTCCTACGTCATCCGTGCGACACCGTGCGCCTCGCCTGCTCCGTCGCATCCTGCGCCGACGACCGCGCCTGCTCCCGCGTCGTCTGCGCCGCATCCTCAGCGGTCTGCTTAACCTGCTGCACCGCATCACGGGCACCCGACTCCAGATCCGAACCCAGATCCGAAGCAACCTCCTTGACCCGCTCGGTCAACTCCCCCGACTCATCACGAATCTGCTGCCCCGCACGCCGCTCCGCATCAGTCACCGGAATCAACGTCGCCGCCAACAGACCCGCACCGAACGCGATAAGACCCGCCGCCAACGGATTACCCCCGGCCTGCCGAGCCGCCACCCCCGGCGCACCCCGGACCACGTCCGCCGCCTCGTGCGCCTTCTCCTCAACAGCACTCCCGGCCTGCGCCGCCGTGTCCCGCACCGAACCCATCGTGTCAACCGCCGTGTGGCGGGCCTGATCCGAGCTGCCCATCACCCTCTCCTTCACCGCCGACCACCGACGCCGCGCCACCCGCCGCGGACTGGTCCGATCCGCCAACCGATCCACGTCACGAGTCAACGACGCCCGGGTCTGCTCGATGTCCTGCCTCAACCGGTCGGGTTCTTCAGCCATTGCGCGTCCTCCTTGATCGTGTCAACCGTCCGCCGCGGCACCGGATCCACACCCTGCAACCGCCGCCGACCCGCCGCATACAACACCGCACCGACCACACCCCAGACGACCGCCACGATCAGCGCCGCCCACCCCGCATCCATCACATTGGCCAAACCGAACACCACCGCGAAACTCAGCAGCACCACCGCCAGATAACCGGCGAAACCCGCACCACCCAACATCCCCGCAGCCCGGCCCGCCTTACCCGCCTCCACCTTCACCTCAGCCTTGGCCAACTCCAACTCCTGGCGAAACAGCCGGGACAGATCGTCACTGATATTGCCGATCAACTCCCCCACACTGCTCTCACCACCACCCGCCACCGGGCGGTCACCATCGCGATACGCCCGGGTCATCACACACCACCCGGCCGATCAACCGGCGGCACCGACCCCGTGCCGGACCCCTCGGTCACCATCACCGGAGTACCGGTACCGGTCGCCGCGTACTCCACCGACGACTGCGCCGGATACCCGCCAGGCTCCGACCCGGCCCGCGCGAAGCCGGCCCCGGCCCCGCGCTGCGAGACGAACGAGTCACTCGCCGGCTTACCCCGACCGGCCTCAGCATCAGCCCGGGCCACACCCTTACCAAGCCGGCCCACCACGAACCCAGCCGCGAGCGCCGCCGCCAAAAACGCCCCCGGACGACGCCGGGCGAAATCCTGCACCTCCCGCAACACACCCTCAGGACCATGCCGGTCCAGATAATCGGCGAACTGCCGGCCACCGTCGGCAACCCGCGACACCACCACCGTCGCCGGCGAATCATCCCGATCGCCGCGCATCTCCTCCAGCTGATCCGCGGCCTGCCTGATCGAGCCGACCAGCCGATCGTTCTGACCACGGGCCTGCTCACCGACACGATCACGAACATCCGAGACCAGATTGCGGGCCTGCGCCGTCGCCTCCCCAGCGACCCGCCGGGCCTGCTCCTTGGCCGTGTCCCGAACCTCACCGGCGGCCTCCTGACCATGCCGCGCAACCTGCCGCGCCTGGCCACCGCCCGACGAATCCGGCCCGACCGTGCCGGTCCGCGATCCCGGCGCCTCAAAGCCGGGAGTGGTGCCACGGGCACCAGGGCTGGATGCAATATCACTCATGGGGAACCTCCAAGGAATCATCGGCGTGCCCTCACCCCGCTGCCTACCCGAAGCCCACCCACCTATGCACAGTTGCCACAGAACAAATACCCGCGCAGTGAAACAGCGACGAGGAACGCGCCCGGCGTAGCTACGCCGGGCGCGTTCCTCGTCATGGTCGAACCGATACCGGAATTGTCCTTCGCGGATTTAAGATCCCTGGTTACGCGAACGCCTCCACTACCGGCGAGTCGCGGCAGGCCGGATTTCCAAGAACGCCTGGCGGACGGAGATCCAGATGGCCCGGCTGCGGGGCCGGATGAAGCAGGCGGCCCCGCCGGCCCTCGTCACCTAATCCGCGTCCTGATCCGCCGAGCCCGGTTCGGCCATGCGCCGGTGCATCTCGGCCTTGGCCTTGTCCGGCATGACCTTCGACGCGGCGCCCTGCACCCTGGTCTTCAGCGAGCCGGCGACGACCTTCTCCTTGTCCTTGCGCATCGCCTCGAAGCCCTGCTTCGCGACCAGCGCCGGGTCGTCCTTCTCGCCCGCGCCGACCTTCGTGTCCTGCATGCCGGCGCGCTCGAAGAAGTTCGTGTCGGTCGGGCCGGGCATCAACGAGGTCACCGTGACGCCGGTGTCCTTCAGCTCGGCGCGCAGGGCCTCCGCGAAGGACTGCACGAACGACTTCGAGGCGTTGTACACGGCCTGATACGTGCCCGGCATCATGGACGCGACCGAAGAGGTGAACAACACCTGCCCGGCGTTGCGGGCGACCATGTCCGGCAGGACACGCTTGGCCAGATGCACGGTCGAGGTGACGTTCACATCGATCACGTTCAGCTCTTCGGCCAGGCCGGTCTGCCGGACGAAGTCGCCGCCGATCCCCCGGCCGGCGTTGAGCGCGATCGCGTCGACCGGCCGCCCGGACGTCCGGATCGCCGCGTAGACCTTCTCCACGCCGTCGTAGGTGGCCAGGTCCGCGCGGACCGCGGTGACCTGGACGCCGCCGTCGCGGCGCAGGTCGGCCGCGGCCTGCTCGATCCCGTCCTGTTCGGCAACGATCAGCAGGTCGTAGCCGTTGGTGGCGAACTGCCGGGCGAGTTCGAAGCCGATCCCGCTCGACGCACCCGTCACCACGGCGAATTCGTTGCGTTCGGCCACGATGAGCCCTCCCTGTCAGAGACTGATGGCGTCGATGAGGTCGCCGACCGGGCGGTCCGGCAGTGCCCGGGCGACGTCGGCGACCGCGACGATCCCGATGAGCTGGTGCCCGTCGATCACCGGCAGCCGGCGTACCTTGTGGCTGGCCATGGTGCTCAGGATCTCGCCGGCGTCGTCGTCCGCGCCGATGGTGACCGGCTTGCCCTGGCCCAGGTCGCCGGCCCGGACAGTCTTGGGGTCGCGGCCCTTGGCGATGACCTGAGTGACGATGTCGCGGTCGGTGACCATGCCCTTGAGCCGGTCGTCCTCGCCGCAGATTGGCAGCGACCCGACGTCGAGCTGGGCCATCTTCCGCGCGGCGTCGGCCACGGTCTCGTTCTCGCCGACGCAGGTGGCGTCCCGGGTCATGATCTCGCGTGCGGTGGTCATGAGGAGTACTCCTTCCTCGTTTCGGATGTCCTGCGCGTACCCGCTCGCTGGCGGATAAACCGATCTGTCGATGCCGGACTAGCGGGTTGCCCGGCTCGTGATCATGTCCCTGAGGCGATCCACCATGCCGACGCCCGGCCCGACGAGCTTGTGGAACAGCTCGCTGTTCGGTGCGCCCGGGTGTGGCCTGGTCGGGGCGAGCTTCTTCGCCTTCTCCACCTTTTCCGCAAGCTCGACGAGCTGCTCGCGAGGGATGTGCCGGCGCAGCTCCGGGAACTGCTCGGACTCCTCGTCCTGCACGTGGTCGGTCAGCACCTCCTCGAGCCGGCGCAGCGTCGCGTCGAAGTCCGTGCCGGACACCTCGAGGCCTTCGAGCTCCTTCATCGCCCGCTCGAGTTGCTGGTGCTCCTCGACGTCGTGCTCGACGGCCTTGTCGCCGCCCGGCAGGTGCTTGCGCATGGCTGGATAGACGTACATCTCCTCGGCGACGGCGTGGCGTACCAGCTCGCTGATGGCGGTGTCGGTGAGGTCGCGGCGGACCATCGGGTCCCGGACCGACCAGATCTCGCCGATGAGCGCGGTGACGTCACGGTGGTCGGCGGTCAGGACGTCGACCACGTCTGGGGCGGTTTCGTTGTTGGCCATGCACGCCGACTACCCCGTCAGGCACGACCTACACGGACGAAATCCGGGCACACCGCTCGGCGCGCGGGTCGCCGGCGCCTTCGGCGTTGTCGCCGGCTCCGGGCCGGGCCATCCGGTGGTCGCCGGCACGTCGCTCAGGCCGTGACGGTGACGGTGACCGTCCACGGAACCGGCGGCGACGGACAGGGCGTCGGCTCATGGTTGCAGGCGATGTCGGTCCGCGTGGACACCTCGACCGTGCCCGCCGCCGTGGCGACGTAGCGGGCTACCAGCGGCTGGCCGGTCGGGTAGCCGCCGGCGTTGTCGCGCGGCACGAGCACGGCCGCGGTGGACAGCGTCGGCACCAGATAATTGCTCGCCAGGCTGACCACGAGTTCGTCGCCGACGTGCAGGCGTACCGCGCCGCGGTTGTCGGCCGCGGAGACGATGACCGTCTGCCCGGCCGCGACGACGGTGACGTGCACGGTCCAAAGCCTGATCGGCACGCTGCACCGCGGAGTGGTGTGCAGGCAGGCGTAGTCCGAGTGTGTGGTGACATCGACCGACCCGGGCGCCTCCGCGCGGTAGAGCGCCGCGAGGGGCCGCCCGGTCGGATAGCCGCCGCTGGTGGAGAGCCGCGCGAGGGCGGCGCCGCCGAGGGTCGGCGTCAGGAATTCGGCGCCGAGGGACACGCCGAGCGTCTGCCCGGCGACCAGGGTGATGGTGCGCTGATCGTCGGCCTGGGTGACGGTGACGTCGGGGCCGCTCGGTGGCGGCGGACTCGTCGTGGTGGTGGCGCCGTTGTCGCAGCTCAGCGCGGGAGCTGAGCCGATGCCGGACAGCTGCATCCCGAACGTGGTCGACGCGCCCCCGGCAAGGATGCCGTTGTGTGCGGCGTTGATCGCGGTTGCCGCGTCACCCGAGGTGCTCACCACGGCGTTCCAGGCCGAGACGACCCGCCGGCCGGCGCCCAGCGTCCAGGTCACGGCCCACGTGGTCGTGGTGGCCGCGGACGTGTTGGTGACCGAGACGGTGACGATCTGACCCCCGCTCGACCCGCTGCCCCACTGCGTCTCGACCTGCGCGGTTGCGTCGCAGCCACCCGCCGAGGACGCCACGGGGCCGCCGTCGGCGACGGCCGGCGACATCGCCAGGGCGGCGACCGCGGCCGTGCCGCCGATCGCCGCACAGAGGCCGAGGATCGACGGTCTGGACAACGCCATGGCATCGCACCTTTCCGGCTCAGGACAGACCCCCGGCACGCACAGGTTGCTCAAGGATCCGCTGGATTCAGCAAACATAGAATTTCCATGGATGTATGTCAATGAAGTGAACGAATTGCATGCGCAATCCACTATGCAAGGGACGTGAATTCCGCAGCCGGAGCTGTTATCCCGTCGCCATGTCGAGAGTCACGCTTGTGCCATCGACTCCGATCACCTTGGAAGCCTTGACAATCATCGATATTTCGCGCACGCTGGGAGCGCTCCCACCCCTGACTGCCTTCCGTACGGGGGAAACGTCGGAGCGCCAATGAAGCGCGGGTACGCATTCTCGCAATGCGCCGTCGTGCTGACCCCGTTGGCGGTTCTCATCTTCCCTCCCGAGGCGTCAGCCGCCATCCCTCAGGAGAGAACCTGTGACCAGATCCAGATCAGTCAACATCGGCCTGGCGTCGGCCGGCGCCGCCTTGCTGGCGTCGGCGGCGGTGATCGTGGCGCTGCCGGCGGGCGCCGCGGCCGCGGGCTGCTCGGTGAGCTATGCCGTGTCGTCGCAGTGGCAGGGCGGGTTCGGCGCCAACGTGACGATCACGAACCTGGGTGATCCGTTGTCCGGCTGGACGCTGACGTGGTCGTACGGCGCCGGGCAGAGCGTGACGCAGGCGTGGAACGCGACGGTGACGCAGAGCGGCTCGGCGGTGACCGCGACGAACGTGAGCTACAACGGTTCGGTCCCGGCCGGCGGCACGGTGTCGTTCGGCTTCAACGGCTCGTGGACCGGCAGCAACCCCGTCCCGGCCGGCTTCGCCCTCAACGGCGTGGCCTGCACCGGAGGCACGGGCCCCACGTCACCGTCCACGCCGCCGACGAGCCCCCCGCCGACCGGTGACACCTGTGCTCTGCCGTCCAGTTACCGCTGGACGTCGACCGGAGCGCTGGCCAGCCCGAAG
>NZ_JBEZXZ010000269.1:0-9690 GCF_040638275.1 Actinoplanes sp. NPDC026623
ACCCCGGCCGGACGTCTCGCCGGCCCGGCCGAGGCCATCGCCGCGATCCTGCTGCCCGCCCTCGGCATGCCGGGCTCGGCGGCCGCCGGCTGGCGGGCCGCCCTGGCGCCGTTCGGGGTGGAGCTGACCGTCTCCCGGCAGCCGTGGACCGCCGTGGTGCACTCCGGCTCCGGCCCGGACCCCGCGTCCCCGGTGACGCTCACCGGCACCCTGTCGATGCCGTCGGCGGCGACCGAGGTGACAGTGGCCGCCCGCGCCGGCGCGCTGGAGGCGTCCTGGTCCGACCGCGACGGCCGGCTGACCGCCGCCGTGCCGGGCTGGATCGAGCCGATCGTGCTGCTGCCGCCGCCCGCGCAGCCGGTCGTCCCGCCGGGCACGCCGGCCGCGATCGCCTACCTCGCGGTGAGCGCGGTCGCCTCGATGATCGGTGACGCGCTGCTGCCCGAGGGGCAGTCGGTGGCACCGCTCGGTCGGCTGCTGGCCGCGCCGGTCGCGACCCTGACCGGCGGCGGGATGCTGGCCGGCCCGGGCGGGAAGGTGGACGCCGGCCGGATCAACGAGCTGCTCGGCGCGGCGAGCGCGCTGCTCGGCCTCGGCGCCGGGCCGGGGCTGGCGCTGCCCGGCGGGTTGACGGTGCGGGCTTTCGCCGATCCGGTACGGCTGCTGCTGAGCGGCACGATCGACCTGGGCGGCGGCCAGCGGCTGGGCCTGGGCGCGGGGGCGATCCTGGCGGGTGCCGACGCGGGGCTGCCGTCCGGGACGCTGTCGCTGCGCACCGTCCTGGACGGCACCTGGCCCGCGGTGACGGTCGCGGCCGGGATCGGCCCGCACGGCGTGACGCTGACCGTGGAGCCCGAGGGTCAGTCCCCGATCACGCTGCTGCCGCAGGTCGACGGCGTCGGCGCGCTCGCCGGAGCCGCCACCCGGCTGCTGCCGCAGGTCCTGCAGGCCCTGGTGGGCGGCGTGCTCGAGGACGGCCCGCCCGGCCCGGTCCTGGACGCCGTCCTGCGGGTGGCCGCCGCGCTGGGCGTCTACGGCGCCGACGCGGAGGGCTTCCTCAAACCGGAACGCTCGGCGGAGCTGGTCGCGATGACCCGGCCCGGCTGGCTCGAGTCCAAACTCGGCTCGGCGACCGCGGTCATCGGCCTGCTCGCCGACCTGCTGGACGTCATCGGGCTGCCGTTCGACCGGCTCGAGAACCTCGGTCCGGCCATCCGCGCCACCGTCGGCCTGGCCGGGGGCAGCCTCGCCGTCACGGCCGGCTGGGCACCGGCCGGGGTGCCGCTCGTCCTGATCGAGCTGGGCGGCGTCACGCTGGGACCGGTCGAGATCGAGGACGCCGCCTTCGGGTACGACGGCGAGCTGCACGCCGGCCTGCGCCTCGGTTTGCGGCCGCCGGCCCCGGTGCCGTTCCTGCGCCCGTCGCTCGCCGTCGGTGTCGACCTCGGCGCCGGGTCGCCGCGATTCTCCGTACAGATCCTGCCGTTCGGCCTCGCGGTGAAGCACGACGCGGCGGTGACGCTGGCACCCGTGCCGGCGTTCGTGATGACCGAGACGGGCGCGCTGGCCCTGCTGCAGCAGTGGGGAGTGCCGCTGATCGCCACGGTCGCGATCGCGGCGTTCGGGGACGACCTGGAGACGGCGTTCTGGGACCGGGGACCGTCGGCGTACTCGGTGCTGTCCAGGGCCGGCCTGATCAGGCCGGGCGTCACGCCCGCGGAGGTGGCCGCGGACCCGCCGCCCGCGCCGCAGATGGCGCTGCGGGGGCTGGCCGCGCTCGCCGACGGGCTGTCCGCACCGCTCGGCGACCTGCACATCGCGCTGGTGACCGAGGACGGCCGGTACGGCGTGCGGCTGACCGGAAACCAGCCGATCGACGCCGGCGACCTGGTGGTGAGCCTGCGTTTCGGCGAGACCGACTGGCTCACCGACCCGGACGCGGGCGTGACGGTGTGGCTGCTGCAGGATCCGCCGACGGGGCTGCTGCCGCTGCTGCGCCCCGCCCTGGAGGTCACCGGCCTGGGCGTCGTGCTGTCCGGCCGGGACGCACCGCTGCTCGACGGCAGCCTGCGAATCGTCTCGGCCGGGGTGTTCGCGTTCGCGACCGTACGGTTCACCGACGAGCACGGTGATCCGGCCGTCACCGTCGCCGGGCTGGGCGCCGGCGCCCAGCTCGACGAGGCCCGCCTGGTGCTGTCCGCGGACGACGCCGACTCGTTCGTCGCGCAGATCCTGCCGTCCGACGTGCAGGCCGACCTCGACGTCGCGGTCTCCTGGCGCGACGGCGAGGGCCTGCGGCTCTACCGGGCGGCCGCCGCCGGCGGCCTGGAGCTGACCGTTCCGCTGGACGTGCACGCGGCGATCCTGCGCCTCACCGAGCTGTGGATGCGGCTGCGCACCGACGGCGACAGCACCGCGGTCGCGGTGGCCGTCAGCGGCCGGGCCGACCTCGGCCCGCTGCACCTGGTGGTCAAGCGGGTCGGCATCGAGGCCCGGTACGGCCGCGGCGGCGCGGGCGTGGCCTTCCGGGCGCCGGACGGCGCGGGCCTGTCGCTGGACACCGGCGTGGTCACCGGCGGCGGTTACCTGGCGCACGACGAGACCAGATACCAGTACGCGGGCGCGGTGCAGCTGCAGTTCTCGGCGATCTCGCTGAAGGCGCTCGGCATCATCACCACCCGGGCGCCGGACGGCTCCCCCGGCTTCTCGCTGCTGGTCATCATCTCGGCCGAGTTCACCCCGATCCAGCTCGGCTTCGGGTTCACCCTGATCGGGGTCGGCGGCCTGCTCGGCCTCAACCGCACCACCGACCTGCCGGTGCTGCGCGCGGGCGTACGCGAGGGCACGCTCGGCTCGATCCTGTTCCCCACCGACCTGGTGGCCAACGCCCCGAAGATCATCAGCGACGTCGACCGGGTGTTCCCACAGGCGCCGGGGCGTTTCCTGATCGGGCCGATGGGCAAGCTCGGCTGGGGTACGCCGCCGATCATCACGGTCACCCTCGGCGTGATCCTGGACCTGCCCGCCCCGGTCCGGCTGATCATCCTGGGCCGGGTGCGGATGGTGCTGCCGTCCGACGAGGACCCGGTGGTCGCGCTCAACCTGGACGTGCTCGGGGTCATCGACTTCGACCGTGGCGAGCTGTCCTTCGACGCGACCCTGTTCGACTCCCGGGTCGCCGCCTTCGACATCACCGGGGACATGGCGCTGCGCGCGTCGTGGGGCAACAACCCGATGTTCGCGCTGTCCGCCGGCGGGTTCCATCCGCGGTTCACCGCCCCGCCCGGGTTCCCGGCCCTGCGCCGGCTCGCGATCAGCCTGGCCACCGGCGACGACCCGCGGATCCGGCTGGAGTCCTACCTCGCGCTGACCGCCAACACCGCCCAGTTCGGCGCCCGCCTGGAGCTGTACGCCGAGGCGGCCGGCTTCAGCGTCGAGGGCTGGCTGGTCTTCGACGCGCTGCTGCAGTTCGAGCCGTTCGGCTTCGAGGTCGACATCACCGGCGGGGTGCAGCTCAAGCAGGGCTCGGCGGTGCTGTTCGCGGTGCGCGTCGAGCTGCACCTGTCCGGACCGCGGCCGTGGCGGGCGCGCGGCTCGGCCGCGTTCACCGTGCTGGGGTTCGAGGTCTCGGTCGGATTCGACGTCGAGTTCGGGCGCGCCGACCCGCCCGCGCTGCCCGGGCCCGTCGACGTGGCCGACCTGCTGGAGAAGGCCCTGTCCGACGTGCGCACGTGGAGCGCGCAGCTGCCCGGCCCGGCGGACACCCTGTTCTCGCTGCGCGACATCGCGCCCGCCGCCGGCGAGTTCCTCGCGCACCCGCTGGGCACGATGGCCTTCACCCAGCGGGTGACCCCGCTGGCCACCGACATCGAGCGCTTCGGCACCGCCCGGCCCAGCGACGACACCCGGTTCGACGTCACCGTCACGGTCGGCGGGCGGGCCGCCACCGTGCAGGCGACGCTCACCGAGCAGTTCGCGCCGGGCCAGTACCACCCGCTCTCCGACGACCAGCGGCTGACCCAGCCGTCGTTCACGCCGATGCCCGCCGGCCAGCGGCTCGCCGCGGCCGCGGCCGGCCGCGACCACTGGCAGGTCCGGGCGGCGCCGCTGGACTACGAGGTCAAACTGATCGACGAGCCGGACGAGCGGCCGGCCCTGCGGCGCCCGGCCCCGGCGATCCGGCGCCTGGACCCGGCCGTCCTCGCCCGGCAGGTGCCCGGTTCCCCGTCGGCGGCGTCGCCGGCCCGGCTCGCCGGCCGCGGCCGGTTCCGCGGCCCCGGACTCGGTTTGGGAGTGTCCACATGAGCGACGGGCTGCTGGCGTTCCTGTCCTGGGCGCGGGCCGGGCTCTCGGCCGGCGCCGCCGGCCCCGACCCGCTGTCCGGGCCGCTGCCCGCCGGTACGCCGCTCGACGTGGCCTACCGGGTGAACACCCGCGGGGCGCAGAACCTGCGCGCCCGGCTGTACGGCCCCGGCGACGTGACCGCGATCGACGCCCGGCAGATCATCCGCACCGACCCGCGGCCGGAGGACGACACGTTCCCGCCGAGCCTGTTCCCGCTCGTCGAGTTCGACCGGCCGGAGCTGCCGTGGCTGCTCACCCCCGCCGGCCCCGCCGACCGGGACCGGGTCCGGCCCTGGCTGGTCCTGGTCGTGGTGGAACAGGACCAGGCGCAGCTCCTCCCGGGTGGGGCGCTGCCCGCCCTGAAGACCCGGCTGGAGCAGCTGCCCGACCTGGCCGAGTCGCACCTGTGGGCGCACGCGCAGGTGGCGCTGGACGGCCCGCTGGACGACGCGCGGCTGGACCGGCTGCTGGACCGGGCCCCGGACCGTACGCTGTCCCGGCTGATCTGCCCGCGCCGGCTGCAACCGCGGCGGGCGTACCTGGCGTGCGTGGTGCCGGCGTTCGAGCCGGGCCGCAGGACCGGGCTCGCGCTGGACCTGACCGCCGCCGACCGGACCTCGCTGCAGCCCGCCTGGACCGCCGGCACCGGCGACGCGCCCCTGTTGCCGGTCTATCACCACTGGAGCTTCGCGACCGGCGACGCGGGCAGCTTCGAGGCCCTGGTGGACCGGCTGACCGGCCGCCCGTTGCCGCGCAGTGTCGGCGTGCGCGACTTCGACGTCTCCCGCCCCGGCGGTGGGATGCCGGAGGTCCCGGACGGCGGGCCGGGCGGCAGCGTCGAGCTGGAGGGTGCGCTGCGCTCGCTCGCCACGTTCGCCGCGCCGTGGGACCCGGACGCCCGCGCCGCGTTCGAGGCGGCGCTGCGGCCCCGGATCGAGCCGGCCGGCACCGGCGACGACGTCACCCCGCCCGTGTACGGCCTGGCGCACGCCGGACGGCACGGCTTCACCGGCGACGGCGACCAGGTCACCTGGCTGCGGCAGCTCAACCTGGACCCGCGGTACCGAGCGATCGCCGCGCTCGGCACCCGGGCCGTGCAGGACAACCAGGAGGATCTGATCGCGGCGGCCTGGGAGCAGGTGGCCGCGTTGCGCGAGCTGAACCAGGCGCTGCGGCAGGGCCAGCTGGCCCGCACCGTCGACCAGGCGATCTACGACCGCCGGGTGGACCTGGCCCGCCCCGGCGCGCCGCTGCCGGACGACCGGCTGCTGCAGGTCGCGTTCCCGGTCCGGGAGCTCCTGGGCACCACCGAGGCGCTGCGGTCCGCCCGGGCGGTGCGGGCCACCACCACCCCGGCGTTCCGCAAGGCGACCCGGCCCGGGCGCTCGCTCGCCCGCTTCGGCGGGGACGTGATCGCCCGGCCGATGCCGGAGCTGGCCGCCCGTACGCTCACCGTCAACCCGCCGCTGCCGGTGCCGCCCGGCATGGCGTCGGTGGAGCTCCTGTCGGCCGGCGAGTCGATGCCCGCCCTGACCAGCTCCCGGGTGCGGGTGCCCAGCTGGATCGGCCCGCCGCAGGGGCCGGTCGAGCAGCCCGTGCCGCTGGACCCGGTGATCAGCCGCGCCGGGGCGACCATGCCCGGCCGGGTGTTCACGACCACCACCGACGGCCGGCTGCTGTCCCGGGTCGCGCAGGGCGCGAACGCCGGCTGGATCGACCACGGCGCACCGCCCGGGGCGGCGGTGGCGTCGGCACCGGCGGCGATCCGCGACCTGCGGGTGTACGTGACCGGCGGGGACCGGCACATCTGGCGCCTGCGGTGGGACGGTGACGCCTGGGGCTGGGCCCGGCTGCCGCTGCCCGGCACCGAGACGGTCGGCACGTCCTCCGCGCCGACGACCACCTGGGCGGACGCCAGGCCCAGCGGCGGCGGCCTGGCGCAGACCGGCACGTACGACATGGTCTGGGTGGTCTCGGCCACCGGCTCGCTGTATCAGCTCGACACCGGCGACCGCTGGATCCCCCACGGCAACCCGGGCGTGCCGCTGAACGGCCACGCCGGCAACGCGGGCCCGTTCACCATCCTGGTGCCCGGAAGCGGGCGGCTGTTCCAGCGGGCGATCAACGAGGAGACCGGCGCCTGGCAGTGGAGCGAGATCCTCGGTAGCCCGGCGGCCGCCGCGCTCGGGCCGGGCCGCCCGTGGGCGTTCGCGGATCGCCGGCTCGCGGTCGGCAGCAACGCGAACGAGCTGTGGATCAATCAGCAGCCGGTGCCGATCTTTCCCTACCAGTGGACGCTCGCCCGCACCGACCTGGGCGCGATCATCGGCGTGCTGCCCGGCGGGAGCCCGCTGATCAGCCTCGCGACCGGCGCGATCATGTCGGGCAGCAGCCTCTTGAACGGCATGTTCTGGCAGACCTTCCTGCCGCCACCGCCGGGGTTCTCCGGGGCGACCGTGACCGGCTGGGTGCGCGCCGACGGCGTGGTGGTGACCGTGATCGCCGGACGGTACCTGGAGGGTTCCGCCGGCCAGTGGACCGACTACGGGCCGGCGGTGCTGCCCGGCGTCGGTTCGCCGTACGCCGGGCCGCCGCAGCACCGCCGCTGGCGCCCGGCGATCGGCCTGATGAGCAACATCGTGGTGTCCCACCTGGATGCCGGCGCCGGCGGGGACCGGCTGTACGCCCGGGTCGGCTCGGACGCCGGTTTCGACGCGGAGGCGCGGGCCGGGTGGACCGCACCGGTCGCGGCACCGGGCACCGCCGGCGGCCTCACCGAGGGCCTCGGCGTCGCGCTGGCCGACGTCCTCGGCCGCGGCGGCGACGCGCCCCGCCGCGACCTCGTCGCGCTGTGGGTGGAGCGGGCCGGCAACGGCCAGTACCCCACCTACCGGATCGGCTTCGACCTCGGCCCGGGCGGCACCGCGGGATCGTGGTCGGCGGCGAAACGCTGCCCCACCCCGGTCTCCACCACGATCACCTCCGGCGGCGCGATCTCCCTGCTCACCCTCATCCAGGACTCCGACGTGGACGTGGCGGACCTGGACGGCGACGGGCGCCCGGAGCTGGTCATGGCCTACGCGACCGCGGAGGCGAACTCACGCGCGTACTACCGGGTCGGCTGGAGCCTCGACACCGCCGGTGACGTGACGCGGGGCTGGGGCGAGTCGCAGCCGCTGCCGAGCCCCGGCGGCACCCTCGTGGGCATCGCCGTCGCCGTCGCCGACCTGACCGGAGACCTGCGGCCCGACCTGGTCGTGCTGTACGTGCTGCGGGTCGGCTCGAGTTTGCAGGCCAGCTACCGGATCGGGCCCGGTCTGAACGCCCGCGGCCGCGTCACCGGCCAGTGGACCGCACCGATCGCGGTCGGCGGCGGCCCGCTCCCCGCGGCGATACAGGGCGTCTCGCTGAGCGTGGCCGACTTCAGCGGCAGCGAACGCCCGGAGCTCATGGTCCTGATGCTGGACAACGCGGCGGGCGAGAACACCGCCCGGTACCGGATCGGCCGCGACGTGCGCGCGACGACCGGCGTCGCGGCGACCTGGTCGGCGGACCAGGTCGTGCCGGGCTGGTTCGGCGCCGAGGACCGCGGTGCCGGTGTCGCGGTCGGCGACCTCGATCCGGCGTTGCTGGCCCGCAAGAAGGCGTTCGCGCAGTCCTTCACCGACGCCGCGAGGACGCACCAGGACATGCTCGCCGTGGCGCAACGCCTCGCCGACGCCGACGACGCGGTGGTGCCGCTGGGCGTGGTCGCCACGTCGGCCCGGGCCGCGCTGCATCCCGCGGACCGGGTGGAGCGCCGGGTCGCCGCCCGGCTGCGGGGCTACGACCCCACCCGGGTCGCGGCGCACGACCCGCTCGGCCAGGTGCTGGCCGCGCCCAGCTTCGACGTGCCCGCGTACGAACTGGTGCGCGACATCGCCCGCGACCACCTGCTGCCCGGCGCCGACCAGGTGCCGCCGGACACCGTTTCGCTGCTGCGGGCCACCCCGGCGTTCATCGAGTCCTTCCTGGTCGGGCTCAACCACGAGCTGGCCCGGGAGATGCTGTGGCGGGGGCTGCCGGCCGACCGGACGCACACGTTCTTCCGGAGGTTCTGGAACCGCACGGACGGCACCGACGACATCCCCCCGATCGACGAGTGGCGCGCGGACGCCGCGCTGGGCGACAACGCGGGCGGCGTCGGCGGCCCGGACATGGCGATCCTGGTCGTCCGCGGCGAGCTGCTGCGCCGGCACCCCAACACCTCGGTGTACGCGATCCAGGCCAGGTACCGGCCGGACGGCCGCCGGGAGCTGACCGCGGCCACCATGCAGCCGGACTTCGGCGGCACGATCGAGCCGGACATCAGCTTCTTCGGCTTCCCGCTGACCGTCTCCAGGATGCGCGGTTCGGCGACCGACCCGGGCTGGTTCGTCGCCTTCGCCGAGCATCCGAGCGAGCCGCGGTTCGGCCTCGACGAGCCGGGCCCGCAGCCCGCGTACGGGACGGCACCGGCGGCGTGGAACCACCTCGACTGGGCGGCCGTCGTGCCGGACGGGGCCGCGCTGGCGGCGCTGACCCACGCGCCGGCGAATCCGCCCTTCCCGCGCACGACCACGCTGCCGGTCCGCGACGACGTGCCCGGCGCGGAGGCGTTCCGGTGGGCGGAGAACGCCGCGCACACCGCGCACATCACGCTGCAGCGGCCGGTGCTGCTGGCCGTGCACGCCTCCGACCTGATGCCGCACACCTCCGGCGACTGGCAGGTGACCCACGTGACCCGGGTGAACCGCGAGGTCGGCGCCGTACTCGGCCGGCACCCCGACGGCCGCTGGTGGCGCCTCGAGCTGGCCGAGGCGATCGCCGCCATCCGCCTGCACGAGCGCCTGTACGTCCAGCTACCGGGTGGCAGGCGCGAGGACATCGTCGTCGTGCGCAGCCGCCGCGGCCAGGAGTACCTGCGCACGATGCCGGGCGGCGGCACCGCCGACAACCTGCTCTCGCTGCCCGAGCCCCCGGCGGACGCACATGCCTGATCCCCTGACGCACGACGCCGGGTACCCCTTCGTCCTGCTCCCGGTCCGGCTGGAGACCCGCTTCCGCGGCACCGATCTGCTGGTCCGCGTCTATCCCGACCAGATTCACGTGGACACGCACGAGCCGGAGCTGACCGCCGCCGAGCGGTCGGCCGGCCGCCGGTACTGGGAGGCGCACTGGCGGGCCGGGCGTGATCCGGTGGCCGAGGCGGCCGCCTGGGACGACGCGGTCCGCCAGCTGCCCGCCGAACGAGCCGCCTGGGCGGCCCGCTGTCTCGAGCCGCGGAACCCGCAGGACCACCCGGCCGCCCCGGTGCCCGCGGACGTC
>NZ_JBEZXZ010000270.1:0-9673 GCF_040638275.1 Actinoplanes sp. NPDC026623
GTTCCACGACCGGCCCTACCCGGTGATCGACGCCGCCCGCTTCGCGACCGCGCTGCTCGAACGCGTCGACGACGCCGCGCTCGCCGCCAGGCCCGCCGCGGGCTCCGTCGACCAGTACGTCGACAGCACCGACGTGCTGTGCCGGCCGGACCTGACACGCGCCCTCATGACCACCCTCGGGTCCTCGTGCGCATGAGGCTGAGGTTTCCCTGCGTGTGCTGTCGGGTCACGGGTTTCTGGCGTCCGGCCGCTGATCCAGGAGCTCGAGGGTGAGCAGCGGCTCGGCGAACACCTCCGCCGGCGCGCTGGGATCCGCGGCGACGGCCTCCTCCAGCCGGCGGAAGCCCGTCTCCAGCTCGTCGTCGCTGAGCTGCGCGAAAAACGAGAGCGTACGCAGGCGCAGCCGGGCGAGCATGTCCCCGCGGGTGCCGGCGGACGGCTCGGTGACCGTGCCGAAGCCGGCGACGCGCCAGCCGGTGGTGGTGAACATCTCGATGACCTCGTGCAGCGGCTGGAAGATCGCGGCGTCCGCCTCGTAGCCGCGGGGGAAGTATTCCAGCCACCACGGCCGGGGGTGGTGGTCGCTGAAGTTCGCGCGCAGCAGCAGCCGCCCGCCGGGCTTGAGCACCCGGGCCAGCTCCCGGGCCGCCCGGGGCTTGTCCTTGACGTGATGCCAGGACAGGAACATCAGGGCGTAGTCGGCACCGGCGGACGGCACCGGCAGGTCCTCGGCGCTGCCGGCCAGGTAGCGCACCCCGGGACGGCGGGACTGCGCCTGCGCGACCTCGCGCATGCGCACCGACGGCTCGACGCCGGTGACCGGCCCGAACGCCTCCGCCAGCGCGGGGGTGAACCTGCCCGTCCCCGAGCCGACGTCGAGCCCCGCCAGGGGCCGCCGCTCGGGCAGCACCGCCGCCATCGCGTCGATCCACACCCGCAGTTGCTCTCGGGTGAGTGCGCGTCCGCGCGCGTAGTCCCGGTGCTGCTCGGTGTCGTAGTCGATCGACCTCATCGCGCCTCCCGCGTCGGCCGGACGAGCCATGGCCACGTCTCGATATATCGATCCGATACATCGAGACGATATTCGTAGGCCTGGCGGTCCCGCAAGGTGTCCATCCGACCGGATCAGGGCCCGGAACCGCCGAGATCGAGCTCTGCACCGTGCGCGACGTCGCTGACCGTCCGGCTACGGCACCTGGCTCTGCTGGTAGGTCCACATCTCGGCCATGAGACCGTCGGCGAGGCGGACCAGCCAGACCAGGCGGCCCGGTGCGCCGGCGGTCTGCGGTGCCTGGCCGACCGAGCCCACGACGGCGACGAGGTCGTCGTCTCCGAGCACCGAGTGGATCGTGAAGCGCAGGTTGGGGCGCGCGGACCGAACGGCGTGCACCGCCTGTTTGACGCTGTCGGGGCCGGTGACCTCGGGGTGGGCATGGTCGACCCAGCCGGGGTGCAGGACCTGGTCGGCGATCGCGGTGTCGCCGGTGTTCCACATGTCGAAGTAGCGCGCGATCACGTCCACGGGCGTGTCCCCTCCTGGGCGGTCAGTGCGGGCCGACGGCCGTGATCCGGATCGCCGCCGCGCCCGCCTCGTCGCTGGCCGCGAGGTCCACCTCGGCCTCGATGCCCCAGTCGTGGTCGCCCTCCGGGTCCTCGAAGACCTGCCGGACCTTCCACATGGTCGGCGTGATCTCGATGTGCAGCAGCGCCGGGCCGCGCGCCGACGGGCCGGTGCCCACGAGCGGGTATTCGGCGTAGTAGTCCTCGAGGGCCTCGATCCACCGGTCCGTGTTCCAGCCGGACTCGGCGTCCAGCTCGCCGAGGTCCTCGGCGCGGCGCAGCGCGAACAGCTCGACGCGGCGGAACATCGCGTTGCGGACCAGCACCCGGAACGCCCGCACGTTGCGGGTGACCGCCGGCGGCTTGTCGTCCAGCGGCGACACCTCGACGACCTCGGCGCCGGGGTTGCGCAGCCGCTCCCACTCGTCGAGCAGGCTGGAGTCGACCTGGCGTACCAGCTCGCCCAGCCACTCGATCAGGTCGGTCAGCTCCTCGGTGCGCGCGTCCTCCGGCACCGTCTGCCGCAGCGCGCGGAAGGCGTCGGCCAGGTAGCGCAGCACTAGGCCCTCGGAGCGGGACAGGCCGTAGAAGGACACGTACTCGGTGAAGGTCATCGCGCGCTCGTACATGTCGCGGACCACGGCCTTGGGCTTCAGTTCGTGGTCGGCCACCCACGGGTGGCCCTGCCGGTACGTCTCGTACGCGGCCTCCAGCAGTGGCAGCAGCGGCTTCGGGTAGGTGATCTCCTCGAGCAGCTCCATGCGCTGGTCGTACTCGATGCCCTCGGCCTTCATGGCGTTCACGGCCTCGCCCTTGGCCTTGAAGCGCTGTGCGGAGAGCACCTGCCGCGGGTCCTCGAGGGTCGCCTCGATGACCGAGACTACGTCGAGCGGGTATTCCGGCGACTCGCGGTCGAGCAGCTCGAGGCAGGCCAGCGCGAACGGCGACAGGGCCTGGTTGAGGGCGAAGTCGAGCTGGAGGTCGTCGGTGAGGCGGTAGCGGACGCCGTCGGGCGACGAGTCCCGTTCGACGACCCCGCCGGCCAGCAGCGCCCGGGCGATCGCGATGGCCCGGCGGATGTGCCGGCGCTGCGCGGCGGGCTCCTCGTGGTTGTCGGTCAGCAGGTGCCGCATCGCCGCGAACGGGTCGCCGCCGCGGGCCAGCACGTTGAGCAGCATCGCGTGCGACACGTGGAACGACGACGTCAGCGGCTCGGGGTCGGCGGCGACGAGCCGGTCGAAGGTCGGCTGGCCCCAGCCGATGGTGCCCTCCGGCGGCTTCTTGCGGACCACCTTGCGGCGCTTCTTCGGGTCGTCGCCGGCCTTGGCGAGCATGCGCTCGTTGTCGATGACGTGCTCGGGCGCCTGCACGATGACGGTGCCGATGGTGTCGTAGCCGGCCCGGCCGGCCCGCCCCGCGATCTGGTGGAACTCGCGGGCCTTGAGCAGCCGGGTGCGGACGCCGTCGTACTTGGACAGGCCGGTGAACAGCACGGTCCGGATGGGCACGTTGATGCCGACGCCGAGGGTGTCCGTGCCGCAGATGACCTTGAGCAGGCCGGCCTGCGCGAGGGTCTCGACCAGCCGCCGGTACTTGGGCAGCATGCCGGCGTGGTGCACGCCGATGCCGTGGCGCACCAGCCGGGACAGGGCGCGCCCGAAGCCCGCGGTGAAGCGGAAGCTGCCGATGGCGGCGCCGATCGCGTCCTTCTCGGCGCGGCTGCACATGTTGATGCTCATCAGCGACTGCGCGCGTTCGAGGGCGGACGCCTGGGTGAAGTGCACGATGTAGACGGGTGCCTGCTTGGTGGTGAGCAGCTCCTCGATCGTCTCGTGCAGCGGCGTCATCGCGTACTGGAAGATCAGCGGGACCGGCCGCTCGGTGTTGCTGACGACGGCCGTGGCCCGGCCGGTGCGCCGGGTGAGGTCGTCGACGAACCGGGTCGTGTCGCCGAGGGTGGCCGACATCAGGACGAACTGGGCCTGCGGCAGCTCGACGAGCGGCACCTGCCAGGCCCAGCCGCGGTCGGGCTCGGCGTAGAAGTGGAACTCGTCCATGATCACCTGGCCGACGTCGGCGTCGGCGCCCTCGCGCAGCGCGAGGTTGGCGAGGATCTCCGCGGTGCAGCAGATGATCGGCGCGTCCGCGTTGACGTTGGCGTCGCCGGTGAGCATGCCGACGTTCTCGGCGCCGAAGACCTTGCAGAGGGCGAAGAACTTCTCGCTGACCAGCGCCTTGATCGGCGCGGTGTAGAAGGTGGTGCGCTTGTCGGCGAGGGCCGCGAAGTGCGCGCCGGTCGCCACCAGGCTCTTACCCGAGCCGGTCGGCGTGTTCAGGATGACGTTCGCCCCGGTGGCGATCTCGATGAGCGCCTCCTCCTGATGCGGGTACAGCGTCAGGCCCTGCTCGGTGACCCAGGTCTGGAAGGCGTCGAAGACGGCGTCGGGTTCGGCGTTGCCGGGCAGGCGTGAGGTGAGCGTCATGATCTGTCCAGCCTATCCACTGCCGTCCGGCGCACAGCACCGTGGCCGGGCGCGCATCGCGCCCGGCCACGGAAGGGACCGTGCTGTGGAGGTGCTGGTGCCGGCGACGCTGCCCGGGAGGCCCGGGGCGGGCGGCGGCGACGGCGGGTGTTCCTGCGGTTCGAAGGCGGGAGCTCCTTCTGCGGTGGTGGCCTCGCTGGGAACCAGATTCGACCGGATCGGTTGCCGTCCGGTTCCCCGCCGGTTGCGAAACGGTTGCCGGTCAGGCCTCCAGCAGCGCGGCCCGCTCCCGGTCCAGCTGCGCGAGCCGGCCGCGGGTCTCGCCGGCCCGGGCGGCCGGCGCGGACCGGAACCCGCCGACCCGCTGGGCGGCGTGACCGAGCTGATCGAGGCCGTCGCGGATCTGGCCGCGGACCGACACGTCGGTGAAGATGTTGTCCAGCCAGACGTCCGCGAACCGGGTGAAGCCGCCCAGCTCGAGCTCGGCGGCGAGCGGCGGCAGCGCCAGGCTGACGTCGTGCAGCTCGGCCCGGAGCACGGCCAGGAGACGGTGGGCCTCGGCGGCCCGGAACGTCCGATCGTCGGGGTCCGGGAACGCACCCGAGGGAAGCCGGCCCGCGCAACCGCGCCGGCGCCCGGGCTCAGCGTGGCCAGGCCGCCAGCCGGTGCCGGAGCGCGCGGACGTCGTCCGCGGTGAGACCGTAGAGGCCGAACCGGTCGTTGTCGAGCCGGTCCAGGTAGCGGCCCGCGTCGGCGATCTCCTCGTCGTCGAGGCCCGGCTCGAGGGCGCGGGCGAGCTCCAGCACGCGGGCGAGCGGGTAGCGCTCCAGGGCGGCGCCGACGTCGATGTAGTCGCGCACCTCGCGCCGGTTGACCAGGGCGGCGACCTTGGAGGCCACCAGGTCGTCGAGGTGCATGACCGGGCCGACGTCCATCACCACGGGCGCCCGCCGCCGGTCGAGCCGGGTCAGGGTGAGCCGCAGAGCCCGGGATCCGTCCGCCACGTGGTATTCGCGCAGGTCCTCGTCCATGCCCTCGAACATCTCGTCGCCGACCTCGCGGAACACCTGGTAGCCGGCGGCGGTCAGCGCGGCGGTGACCTGGCCGGCGGCCGCGCCGACGGCGCCCGCGGTGTCGGTGAACAGGTCGATGTCCTCCGTCGGCCGCCTGACCAGGCCGTTGACCAGCCAGGCGACGCCGCCGCCGAGCACGAATCCGTGCTTCTCCCCGACGCCGAGGGCGATGGTGGTCACGTCACGGTAGAAGTCGTCGATGTTGGCGCTCACGCGGCCACGCTAGTGGTGGGCTCCGACAACTCTGCGGCGCAGGCCGGGGTGGCGGGCCTCCCAGGCGGCGCGGACGCCGTGGGGGAGGTTGAGCTCCGGCCAGATCCGGAGCAGCGTCGGGCCGTGCAGGTAGCTGCGGAGTTCGTCGACGCGGACCGCCTCGCGGAGCACGTTCTCATACATCCAGGCGAGCATGGTCGGCTGGTCCAGGTCGAACGCGCGGTGCGGATTCCACCACAGGCGCAGCGGCAGCTCGACGATGCCGTGCCGCGGACCGGCCAGCTCGCCGAGGGTCCCCGCGACGAGCACCGGCCGGTGCGGCCGGGCCAGATGGCGGGCCGGAGCGTCGGGCGCGCTGGTGGGCATGGGACCAGGGTAGACCGCCGGACCCCCCGACGGATAACTCCTAGAATCCTAGGATGCTCTAGGCGCAGTGCGGCACGCCGCACCCGAACCCTGAAACGACGGCTTCGCCGACCGCCCATCACTCCCAGGCGACGGTTTCGACGCCGGGCAGATCGGCGACGGCGCTGCGGTCCTCGCGGGCCAGGATCGCCAGCAGGCCGGCGGCCTCGTCGACGGTCACCAGGCGCCCGAGGGACCGCTTCGTGGCCGGGTCCGGGGTCTCCAGCCAGAGCAGGCCGTCATCGGTGCAGTCCACCTGGATCACGGCGTCCGAGCGGGAGGTGAAGACGGCCCAGTTGCCCGGCGTACGCAGGATGTGGCGCTCCAGCCGGGCCAGGAGCCCGCGGTCGCGCGCAGCACCGTGATCCGCCCGTCGAGCACCCGGTGGACCGTCGTGACCACCCCGGCGGGCAGCCGGATCGTGTCGAGGAGCACCGCATGCCCGCCGATCGTGGCCGGCGTCTGCTCGCGCCGCCGCGCCCGGGCGATCCGCCCGGCGATCTCCTCGTCGGTCATCCGCATATTTGATCAACGGGATCGGCCGGGCGGGAGAGGCGGACCCGGACCACGAGGTCGTGCAGCGCCTCGACCGCCGCGGGGTCGGCCTGGTCGGGGAGCGCGGAGGCGTCGCGGGCCGCCTCCAGCTCGGCGCGCAGCCGCGGGATGTCCCGCTCCAGCGCCGCGCGGACGGTCGCGGGGAAGGGTCCGTGCTCCGCCTCGCGCTTGCGGGCGATCAGCTCGGGCAGGTAGGGCAGGTCACGGCCGAGCTCGCCGAGGTCTGTCTCGAGGGTGGAGGTCCGCATCAGGCGGACGCCGGTGAGCAGCACCCGCAGTGTGTACAGGGCCGGTTTCAGCTCGCCGGTCCGCGCGAACAGCTTCTCCTGGGTGGCGGCGAAGCCGAGGTAGTGGTGCGCGTGGTGGCGGGTGATCAGCCCGGGCGCCAGCTCGGTCAGCGCGGCGTGCACCGGCGAGGTCACCACCACCAGCGGCGACAGCAGCTGCTCCAGGACGTAGCCGTTGCGGCTGTTCAGCAGGCGGGCGAACTTGAGCAGGTCGTGGCTGACCACGTCCAGTTCGACGCCGTCGCGGTAGCCGCCGGACTGCAGGGTGGCGGGGCCGGTGCGCAGGCCGACGACGTCGGCGGCCGGCAGCAGGTGGCACGCGCGCAGGTCCAGGTCCGAGTCGACGGACGCGGCGGCCAGGTCCTCGATCAGCCGGTCCGCCCAGCGGGTCACCGACTCCCACGGCACCTCCCCGTTCCGCACGGCCAGCAGCCGTTCGCGCAGCGGCGACACGTCGACCAGGACCTCGCCGGTGCGCAGCACGTGCGCGCCGGCCAGCAGCAGCCGGATCATGTGCATGGCCTGCTTGTGGTTGGTCTCTCCGGTGCGCGAGCGCCGGGCGGCGACGCGTTTGAGCTGGTCGCGGGCGTACGCGCCGTAGGTCTCGGCGGCCCGGCGGGACAGGAACGCGTGCCGGACGGCCAGCAGCCTTTCGCCGTCGGGGGTGATCCGCTCGATCAGCGGGGACCAGAGCACCTCGAGCACGGTCGGGTTGGCCTGCAGCGCGAGGGTGCAGAACCGTTCGATCTCCCAGGAGAACTGCTCGTCGGCGGGGCCGTCGAGGTGGGCCGGCGGCTTGTCCAGGTGCCAGAACAGGCGGGTGGGTGCCGCGTACACGCCGCGGCGGTCGTGGTCGGAGCCCGGGCCGTCGAGGCCGTACGCGCGGGAGCCGACCACGACCGCGAGGATCGTGTGCTCGGTGACGAGGTTGATCACCGGGCCTTTCTACAGGTCGAGCACGGTTCCGTCGATCTCGTTGAGCTCGTCGTCGGACAGGGTGAGGTTGCCGAGGGCGGCGATGTTGGCGTCGAGCTGCTCGACGCTGCTGGCACCGATGATGAGGCTGGTCATCCGCTGGTCGCGCAGCGCCCAGGCGAGGGCCATCTGTGCCAGGGACTGCCCGCGCCGCTTGGCGATGCCGTTGAGGTTGTGCAGCCGGCCCAGGGTGGCGGTGTCCAGGTCGCTCTCGTTGAGGAAGACGCTGGTGCGCACCCGCGAGTCCGCGGGGATGCCGCTGAGGTACCGGTCGGTGAGCAGGCCCTGCTGCAGGGGGCTGAAGGCGATGCAGCCGGCGCCGACGGTCTCGAGCGTGTCGAGCAGGTGGTCCTTCTCGGTCCAGCGGTTCAGGATCGAGTACGACGGCTGGTGGATCAGCAGGGGAGTGCCGAGCTCCTTGAGGATCGCGGCGGCCCGGGCGGTCTGCTCGGCGCTGTAGTTGCTGATGCCGGCGTAGAGGGCCTTGCCGGAGCGCACGACGGCGTCGAGGGCGCCCATCGTCTCCTCGAGCGGGGTGTCCGGGTCGGGGCGGTGGTGGTAGAAGATGTCGACGTAGTCGAGGCCGAGGCGCCGCAGCGACTGGTCGAGCGACGAGACGAGGTATTTGCGGCTGCCCCACTCGCCGTAGGGGCCGTTCCACATGTGGTAGCCGGCCTTGGTGGAGACGATGAGTTCGTCGCGGTGGTGCCGGAAGTCGGTGCCGAGGATGCGGCCGAAGTTGCTCTCGGCGCTGCCGGGCGGCGGGCCGTAGTTGTTGGCCAGGTCGAAGTGGGTGACGCCCAGGTCGAAGGCGCGGCGGGTGATGTCGCGCTGGCGTTCGGCGGGGCGCGCGTCGCCGAAGTTGTGCCAGAGCCCGAGGCTGATGGCGGGCAGCCGGAGGCCGCTGCGCCCGGCGCGGCGGTAGGTCATGGTGTCGTAGCGGTCGTCCGCGGCGGAGTAGGTCACACACCACACCCTAGGTAGCGCGTCCGAAACATTCGCGCTGGTAGGTTCAACACAGCCGTACTCCTGCGCGGGAGAGACCACCGGGTGCATTCCCGGCGGCGCCGAAGGGGCAAATCCTCCCCGGAACCTCTCAGGCAAAAGGACCGCGAGGGTAGGCGACTCTGAAATGCCCCCCGTGGGTATGACAGAGGGGGAGGTTGCTGTCGACCTCTTTCTCTCGCAGGAGCCGCCATGACGTTCGCTTCACGCCACATCGGCCCGGAGGCCGACGCGCAGACCCAGATGCTCAAGGCCATCGGGTACGCGTCCCTGGAGGCGCTGATGGACGCCGCGATCCCCGAGGTGATTCGCTGGCACGGCACGCTGGACCTGCCGGCGGCGGCCTCGGAGGAGGAGACGATCGCCGAGCTGCGCGAGATCGCCGGGCGCAACACGGTGGCGACCTCGATGATCGGGCTCGGCTACTACGGCACGTTCACCCCGGCCGTCATCCGGCGCAACGTGCTGGAGAACCCGGCCTGGTACACCGCGTACACGCCGTATCAGCCGGAGATCAGCCAGGGCCGGCTCGAGGCGCTGCTGAACTTCCAGACGATGGTCACCGACCTCACCGGGATGACCACGGCGAACGCCTCGATGCTGGACGAGGGCACGGCGGTCGCCGAGGCGATGACCCTGGCCCGCCGCTCGTCGAAGAGCCGCAGCAACGTCTACGTGGTGGACGCGGACACGCTGCCGCAGACGCTCGCGGTGCTGCGTACCCGGGCGGAGCCGCTCGGCATCGACCTGGTGCCGGTGGACCTGGACGGGGGCGCCGAGCTGCCGGCGGAGTTCTTCGGCCTGCACCTGCAGTATCCGGGCGCCTCCGGCGCGGTGCGCGACCACGCCGCGGTGATCGAGGCCGCGCACGGGGTGGGTGCCCTGGTCACGGTGGCGGCCGACCTGCTCGCGCTGACGCTGCTGCGCGCGCCGGGCGAGGTCGGCGCGGACATCGCGGCGGGCACGACCCAGCGCTTCGGCGTGCCGCTCGGCTTCGGCGGCCCGCACGCCGGCTACCTGGCGGTGCGGGCCGGCCTGGAGCGTTCGCTGCAGGGCCAGCCGGTACGCAGGCGCGCCGTCCGCGTCCTTGGACACGCCGACCAGCCGGCCCGGCAGC
>NZ_JBEZXZ010000271.1:0-8627 GCF_040638275.1 Actinoplanes sp. NPDC026623
GGCGGGGTTCGACGGCCCGCTGACGAGCGTCTGGTCCGGGCCGGCCGGCGCCGGGGCGGCCGGCGACCGGGCGGGCTTCGTCGGGGCGCGCGCCGGCGCCTTGCTGGGCGGGGCCGGCGCCGGCTTGCCGGCGACGCCGGTGATCCAGTCGTAGATGGTGTCGATGCGCCCGCTCAGGTCGACCTTCGAGTGCGGGCACGACGGCCCGTGGCTGACGACCGACACGAGCACCGCCGTGCCGTCGCCGGCCTGGGTGAAGTACGGGCCGCCGGAGTCGTGCGAGCACGGGCTGGTGGTCGGCTGCGGGGCGCGGCCGGTGGTGCCGAGGTAGCCGCGGGTGCGCGACACCACCTCGAACTGGCCGGTCTGCAGCCGGGTGGCCAGGGTCGACTCGTCGCCGTCGACCATCAGGCCGTAGCCGGCCAGCCGCACGATCATGCCGATCCTGGGGGCCTTGCGGCCGAGCCGGACCGGCGTCACGTCGGTGATCGGCGTCTCGAGCTTGGCCAGCGCCACGTCGGTGGTCGGCGACTGGCGCACCGCGATCACCTTGACCGTGTGGCCCGCCTTGCCGGTGAGGTCGGTGCGGCCGGCCGTCGCGGTGGTCAGGCGGGCCACCGGGCGCGAGACGTGGGTGCCCTTCGCCGTCTTGAAGCAGTGTCCCGCCGTGATCACCCACTGGGGCGCGATGAGCGCGCCGGAGCACGAACTGTTGCGGCGTCCGCCGCCGGACGTCGGCAGCCCGGTCATCGTGAGCTTGACCGCGAAGGCGTACCTCCCGGTGGTGACGTCCTGCCCGTCGGCGATGGCGCGGGCGGGCGAGCCGGAGCCGGCCGCGAGCCCGCCGACGGCCGTCGGCAGGAGCAGCAACATCGTGGCGAGCCGGGAGTGCAAAGGCGCGATCCTCACGTCCATGAGTACGGGTGAGTCGCATCATAGGTTGCCCGCGCCAAGGACAAATTGCTCTACGGAATCGCGCGATGACCCTGTGCTAGATCGCCGCGGAATTGGCGGTCAGAAACAGCCGGGTCAGGTCCGCGAAATCGTCCGCCCGCTCGATCTGCGGCATGTGGCCGGTGTCCGGGAACAGGTGACTGCGCGCGTGCGGCAGGGCCGCGGTCGCCGCCGGCAGATGGGTCGCCGGCAGGATCCGGTCGCGGTCGCCCCAGACGATGAGCGTCGGCTTGGGATGGGCCGCCACCTGCGCCAACAGGGTCTCCCGCCACGGCGCGCGGACCCCGCGGAAGGTGCCCAGTTCCCGCGCGGTCTCGAGGTAGACCCGCGCGTAGTCGGGGCGCGCGGCCACCCGTACCGCGAAGTCGACCCGTTCGGCGGTGACGTGCGCGCCGTCGTGGAACAGGTTGCGTTCGATCCGCCGGGCAGCCCGCGGGTCGATGCGGCGCAGCAACGGTTTTCCGAGCCCGGGAATGGCGAGAATGCGCAGCGCGAGCGTCACCTCCTTACCGAAACCGGCGCTGTTCACCAGGGTCAATGTCGCCACTCGGGACGGCGCCGTGGCGAGCAGTTTCATGGCGACCGCGCCGCCGAGCGAGTTGCCCATCACGTGCAGCGGGCGGTCCTCGCCGAGGGCGTCGACGGTCGCGAGGACCCCGCCGGCCAGCGAGGCCAGGTTGATCGGGCCCGGCACCGCCGTCGACATGCCGTAGCCGCTCAGGTCGACCGAGATCACCCGGTACGCGTCCGACATCCGCTCGTGCTGCGGGTCCCAGTCCTCGAGGCTGCGGCCGATGCCGTGCAGCAGCAGCACCGGCGGGTGCGCCGGATCACCGCTCTCGCGGACCCGGATCCGCGCGCCGCGTACCGCAAGGGTCTTGATCATCGAGCCACCGCCGTCCTGGCGCGGCGGCCGGCCGCCGCCGTCAGCATGCCGATCAGCCTCATGTGCCCGGCGGGCGCCAGCCGGGCCAGCAGGTCGGGGATCTTTGCGGTCGAGGCGATCAGGACCCGCCCGCGGCGCCGCTCGACCCCGTCGAGGATCTCGGCGGCGGCCTTCTCCGGCGGATAGGTCAGCAGCGCGGTGAACGTGCGCTGCTGCGCGTCGACCTGGTCGGCCGGCACGCCCTCGCCGATCCGCGCGCTCTGCGCGATCCGGGTACGGATCCCGCCGGGATGCACCGTCGTCACGCCGACGCCCGACTCCAGCAGCTCGCCGCGCAGCACCTCGCTGAGCCCGCGCAGCGCGAACTTGCTCGAGCTGTACGCCGACTGCCCGGGCGGCGCGATGAGCCCGTACAGGCTGGAGACGTTGACCAGGTGGCCGCCGGGCTCGGCGGTCAGCGCCGGCAGCAGGTGGTGGATGAGCAGCACCGGCGCGGTGAAGTTCACCGCCATCACCCACTCGAACTCGTCCAGGCTCACCTGGTCGAAGCGGCCGCCGAGCGCCACGCCCGCGTTGTTGACCAGCAGGCCGATCGCCGGGTGCCGCTCGCGGATCCCCTCGGCCGTGCGGATCACCGCCGCGCGGTCGGCGAGGTCCGCGACCACGGCCTCGACCGCCAGGCCGGGGTGCGCGGCGCGGATCCGCTCGGCGACCGCGTCGAGGCCCAGCGCGTCGCGGTCCAGCAGGACCAGGCCGCTGCCGCGGGCCGCGAGGCCGTGGGCCACCTGCTCGCCGATGCCGCTTGCGGCGCCGGTCACCACGGCGGTGCGGCCGGCGAAACGGTACGGGCTCAGACGCGTCATCGAACCTCCTCGAGTACGGGTGCGCCGCGGCGCGTGAATGTCATGTCCCGGCGCACGTCGGCGCGCGGGGTGGTGAGCACGTCCAGCAGGTAGTTCTGCCGGACCGTCCAGGGGTCCCGGTCGCCCTGCCGCGGGAACCTGTCCAGGGCCCGCTGCACGTAACCGGAGGTGAGGTCGAGCAGCGGCCGCCGGTTGCCGGGCGTCTCCCGGGGGGTGGCGCTGGCGTAGCCGTGCCGGTCCAGGTGGGACAGCAGGCGCAGCACGTAGCGGTGCGACAGGTCGGCGCGCAGCGTCCAGGAGGCGTTGGTGTAGCCGATGCAGTAGGCGAAGTTCGGCACCCCGCTGAGCATCAGCCCGCGGTAGGCGACGGTGCCGCCCGGATCCACCGGGTTGCCGTCGACACTCAGCGCGATCCCGCCGATCGCCAGCAGGGAGAGGCCCGTCGCGCCGACCACGACGTCCGCCTCGAGGGTACGGCCGGAGCGCAGCAGGATGCCCTCGGGCACGAACCGCTCGATGTGATCGGTGGCGACCGACGCCGTGCCCGCGCTGACGGCCTCGAACAGGTCGCCGTCCGGCGCGATGCACAGCCGCTGGTCCCACGGCTGGTACGCCGGGGTGAAGTGCTCCTCCAGGTACGCCGGATCCGCCAGGTGCTGCAGGGCCGTGCTGCGCAGCAGCGCCTTGACGCGCTCGGGGCGGCGCCGGGCGAGCTGGTAGAAGCCCTGCGACAGCAGGATGTTCTTGATCCGGGTCAGCCTGTGCGCCGGCCGGGCGGGCAGCACGCGGCGCAGCGCGTCGGCCACCACGTCGCGTCCGGGCAGCGCGGTCACGTACGAGGGGGAGCGCTGCAGCATCGTCACGTGCCCGGCCGTCGCGGCCATCGCGGGGACCAGGGTCACCGCGGTCGCGCCGCTGCCGATGACGACGACCCGCTTGCCCGCGTAGTCGAGGTCCTCGGGCCAGGACTGCGGGTGCACGAACCGGCCCGCATAGTCCGCCAGCCCGGGGAAGTCCGGCCGGTGTCCCTCGGCGTAGTCGTAGTATCCGGCGCACGCGTACAGGAATCCGCAGGTGAGGGTCGCGCCGCCGGACAGCCGCACGGTCCAGCGGTCGCCGGACCAGTCGGCCTGCTCGACCCGGGCGCCGAAGCGGATGTGCGGGGTGATCCCGCCCTCGTCGGCGGTGTCCCGGATGTACTCGCGGATGCTCGCGCCCGGCGCCATCGACTCGCGGCCCCGCCAGGGCCGGAACGGGTAGCTGAGGGTGAACATGTCGCTGTCCGAGCGCACGCCGGGATAGCGGAACAGGTCCCAGGTCCCGCCTATCGCGTCGCGGCCCTCGAGGATCGCGAAGGTGGTGCCGGGCCGCTCGCGCCGCAGCCGCCAGGCCGCGCCGATCCCGGACAGGCCGGCGCCGATGATGAGGACGTCGAAATGTTCGGCCATAGCCGACAGTCTCGGGCACGAACCGGCCGGTAACTTGCTTTGACACGACACTCATTTACCTCTGCACGACACTTCCGATACCGTGCCTCATGGATTCGATGGTCCGCGGTGCCTCGCTACGCGGGCTGCCGGAGCTCGTCGACCGGCTCGGCGGCGACGGCGCGGGCCTGCTCGCCCAGTTCCGGATCCCGCCGGCCGCGCTCGAATCCGACGACGCGGTGATCGGCTCGACCGCGGCCGGGCGGGTCCTCGAGACGGCGGCCGCCGGCCTCGGCGTCCACGACCTGGGCCTGCGGCTGGCCGGGCAGCAGAACGCGACGGTGCTCGGCCCGCTCGCCCTCGCCATCGAGAACTCGCCGACGTTCGGCGACGCGCTCGACACCGCCAACCGGTTCCTGTTCGTGCACAGCCCGGCGCTGACCGTCTCGCAGATCCCCGACCCGGCCGGGCGGCCCGGCGTCGTCGGGCTGCTCTACCGCGGCACCGGCGAACCGCTGCCGCCGCAGGTCGTCGACCTCGGGCTGGGCCTGTTCCACCGGATCATCGTGCTGCTGCACGGCGGGGCGTACGGGCTGCGGTCGGTGCACCTGCCGCACGCGCCGCTCGCCCCGATCGACAGCTACACCGGCTTCTTCGGCGCGGACGTGCGCTTCAACCGGGCGGACGCGGTGCTGCGGGTGCCCGGGGCACTGGCCGCCACCGCGGTCCCGGGCGGCAACCAGGTGCTGCGCGACATCGCGCTGGCCTACATCACCAGCCACTTCCCGGCGCCGGGCCGCGCGGTCTCCGGCCGCGTGCACCTGTTGCTGACCCAGGCCCTCGGCTCGTCGCCGGTCAGCCTGGCCGCGATCGCCCGGCTGCTGCGCACCCATCCCCGTACGCTGCAGCGCCGGCTCGCCGCCGAGCAGACCAGCTTCGAGGCGATCCTCGACGACGTCCGCCGCGCCACGGCGGCCCGGCTCATCACCCAGACGGATCTCCCGTTCACCCAGGTCACCGCGATGATCTCGCTGGCCGAGCAGTCGGCGCTGAGCCGGGCGGTGCGGCGCTGGTTCGGCGTCACCCCTCGGGAGCTTCGGGCCACGGGGGACGACCGGTTCCGGTGAGGCGGATCCCGCCCCACGGGTCGGGCTCGCCGAGCCGGGCGCGGGCGTGGCGGTCGCCGACCCGCACGGTCGCCTCCCGGATCCCGGCCCGCAACTGGGCCGTCAGCGCCTCGTCCGGCGCGGCCCGGCCGGCCCAGCGGTAGCGTCCCTCGACCGGCTCGAACCGCACGGACAGCCGCACCTGCGCGGTGACGGCGATCCCGCCGGCCTCGATCACGGCCTCGCCCCGGTAGTCCTCGCCGTCGCTCATCGTCCGTCCACCGCTGCCGCCCGCCGGATTCCCGCGATGCCGTCCCACAGAAAGGAGGTCAGGTAGTCGGCCAGGGCCGTGCGGCTGATCGGCTGCTGCTCGCGCAGCCACCAGTCGCCGGCGGATTGCACGTAGCCGACCAGCCCGAACGCCCACGGCAGCGCCGGCCCCGCGTCCAGGCCCAGCGCGCGCAGCCGGTCGCCGAGGATCCGGGCGAGCCCGCTGGCCACGGTGCCCATCGCGTCGGCGACCACGTCGGCGTCGCGGGCGATGCCGCGCTGGTGCACCACGAACCGGTACACGTGCGGGTCGGCCTCGATGAACGCCAGGTACGCGTCGATCGCCGCGGCCACGACGTCGCGCTCCTCGCGTACGGCGGCGACGGCCGGCTCGATGGCCTCGACCACCGACCGGGCCGCCTGGCGACCGACGGCCAGCCAGAGCCCCGACCGGTCGCTGAAGTAGCGGTACAGCACGGGCTTGCTCACCCCGGCGTGCGCGGCGACCGCGTCGATGCCGGGCTCCGGCCCGAGCACGCGGATCGCCTCGATCACGGCCTCGACCAACTCGCGGCGGCGCCGCTCGCGATGCTCGGCCCAGCGGCGGCTGCGCCCGTCGGGACGGTTGACGCCTTTATCGACGGAGTTCATAGTACAAGAAGTAGCTGTTACCCCCGGTAACGTCAACTCTTGGAGAGCCTCATGGCCGTTCCCGACCGGGCACAGACCGCGACCCGGCTGCTGCGTTCGTCGGCCGAGCACTCGTACGACCCGGACGTCGAGATCGACTGGGAGGCGCCGCTGGTCGCGGGCCGCTGGTTCACGCCGCAGCACCGCTCGACCCTCTACGGCACCGACCTGTGGGCCACGCTCAGCGAGGAGCAGCGGATCACGCTGACCCGCCACGAGGTCGCCAGCATCGCCTCGCTCGGCGTCTGGTTCGAGACGATCCTGATGCAGTTGCTGATCCGCGAGTACTACCGCGCGGACCCGACCTCCGCACACGCCCAGTACGCCCTGACCGAGATCGCCGACGAGTGCCGCCACTCGGTGATGTTCGGCCGGATGATCGACAAGCTGGACTGCCCGGTCTACCGGGTCGGCGCCTTCGACGACGCCCTGGGCAGATGGATCGCGGCGACCGCCACCGGCCCCCGGATGTACGCGGCCATCCTGATCGCCGAGGAGATCCTGGACGCCCTGCAGCGCGAGGCGTCCACCGACGAGACGGTCCAGCCGCTGGTCCGGATGGTGTCGCGGATCCACGTCATCGAGGAGGCCCGGCACGTCCGCTACGCCCGCGAGGAACTCGCCCGCCAGGTGCGCGCCGCCGGCACCCGCCGGCTCGCGTTCGACCGGCTGATCATCGCGCGGGCCGCGTACCTGACCGGACGCCGCATCGTGAACCCGGAGGTCTACCGCTCGGTCGGCATCGACCCGCGGGCCGGCCGCCGGGCCGCGCTGGCCAACCCGCATCACCGCGAGACGATGCGCTGGGCCGGCGAGAGGGTCGTCGCCTACCTGCGCGAGCTGGACCTGATCGGCGGCCCCGGCCTGAGCCTGTGGCGCCGCTCCCTGCTGCTGTGACCGGGCCGCCCCGCCGCGAATTGTGGCGTAAGTCGCACCCGCGGACGACCGAAACCCCTGGTGAACCGCACCGCCTTGACGATGTTGCCCTCGCGGACGGCCCTTCGATCGGCACGGCCGCGAATCGGCCGTCGACCTGCGAGGTGTGTGGTGCCACGAGACAAAGACCAGCTCACGGTGGCGACCGTGATCAACCCGGAGACCCAGGGCATCGAGTGGGAATCCAAGGTCGAGGAGTACGAGGACGGCCTCATGGTCATCCCCGCGCCGCCACCCGAGCTGGAGATCGGCGTCCCCGCGGACGACGCGGTGATCAACATTTCGTGGAACCGTCCGCCGCACCGCTACCGGGTGAGCGCGGAGATGGTCGCCTCGTCGCAGTCGCGCTGGCGGCTGCGCGTCGTGGGCGAGCCGGTGCCGGTGACCCGCCGCACCTTCTTCCGCGGCGGCGGCGGCGAGGTGGCACAGCTTCGACACCACGACGCCAAGTCCTGGCACGCCGCGACCGTCGAGGACGTCAGCGAGGCCGCCCTCCGCTGCTACGTCACCGACCTGCAGTTCATCGAGGGCGACCCGGTGCACGCGCGGGTCACGCTGGGCGAGGACACCTTCGAGGTGAGCGGCACGGTGCTGCTCACCCGCGAGTCGGACAAGGCCGCCGGCGTCGACGCCGAGGTGGTCATCCTCTACACGCTGGCCGAGGCGCAGGCCCAGCAGGTGCGCCGCTACCTGCTCGAATGGCAACTCGCCGAGCGCCGCCGCGCCGCCGCCGCGGACGACGACTGACCCACCCAGTGCCGGGATAGCCGCAATATGAGGCTTATGTGCCTTAGGTCAGGTGGTCCCACTCGATCTGAGCAGGTCGGCTAGCGTCGTCCTCTCGTGCCGAGCGAAGGGGAGGGCCAGTGGCCAAGACGGGGGGAGTGTTCTGCGTCGAAGGCCAGTGGGAGGACGACCTGACCAGTCGCGGCTCCGTGCTGCCCACCCTCGAGCTGCTCGAACGCCTCGGCAGCATCCGTTTCATCCACCGGGACACGGCGACCACCGAGGAGCTGCACTACTACCTGGACAGCTGGCTGTCGCGCAAGTACGCGGACTTCAAGGTCGGCTTCTTCGCCCTGCACGGCCAGCCGACCCAGCTCTGCCTGACCAGCAAGCAGACGGTCGAGCTCGACGAGGTCGCGGCCTGGATGTCGGGCCGGTGCGGCGGCCGGACGCTGTACTTCGGCAGCTGCTCGGTGCTGCGCGCGTCGGACCGGGTGCTGCAGGACTTCCTGCACGAGACCAAGGCCGCGATGCTGTGCGGCTTCACCAAGTCGATCGACTGGGTGGAGTCGGCGGCGTTCGAGACGGTGGTGCTGAACGCCCTGGTCAACGGCGGAAAGATCGACAGCGCGGAGCGGCTGATGCGCTCGTCGCGCTGGACGGCCCTCTCGGACCACCTCGGCTTCCGCGCGGTGTACGCGAACGGACGGTGACGGCTCCGCGGCGGTGCCGCGGAGCCGCCGGTGGCCGCTACCGCCTGTGGCGCCAG
>NZ_JBEZXZ010000271.1:8637-9619 GCF_040638275.1 Actinoplanes sp. NPDC026623
GCGGGCCCGCCCGCGGGGGGGCCGCCCGCCGCCCCCCCCCCCCCCCCCGGCGCGCGCCGGGGGGCGCCCGCCGCGCGGGCCGGCGCCGCCGGGCCGGCCCCCCCCCCCCCGCCGGTGCCCGCTACAGGCTGAGGCTCCAGGTCCGCAGGGTGCCGACGTCGATCGAGTAGACGTCCTGCACCCTCAGGTTCCAGGTGCCGTCGGCCGCCTCGCCCGACGCGTCGACGGTGTAGGTCGCGTCGACGTTGTCGGTGCTGTCGGAGCCGCTGTTCTTCAGCCGGTACGCGGTGCCGTCCGGCGCGACCAGGTCGATGACCAGGTCACCGCGGTAGGTGTGCTGGATGTGCACCTCCACGCTCGTTCCGGACGAGGCGTTGCGCCCGCAGCCGTTGACGGCGATCGGGCTGGTGACCGCGGGGCCGGCGTCCGGGATGTCGACGGGACTGGCGTTGCTGCCCGAGCAGCCGGGCGCGCCGGTCACCGTCAGCGCGAAGGTGGCCGAGTGGACGTCGTCGCCCGTACCGGTGATGGTGATCGGGTAGTTGCCGCCGGGGGTCGTCTCGCTGGTGGTCAGGGTCAGCACCGCCGCCGAACCGGAGATCACGGTGGCCGGCTCGAAGGTGGCGGTCACCCCGCTCGGCAGGCCGCCCGCGGTGAGGGCGACGGTCTGCTCCGCGCCGGCGGTGACGGTGGTGGCGATGGTCGTGGTCAGCGTGGCGCCGGCCTGCACCTGGCCCGCCGCCGGTGCGGCCGCGATCGAGAAGTCGTTGCCGGTCAGGTTGCAGGTCGGCTCGCCGGACTGCGCCGGGACGCTGATCGCGGCCCAGGCGGCCTTGACCACGTTGTACTCGGCGCAGCTGCCGGGGTAGAGGTTCTTCGCGGCGGTCAGGGTCGCGGTGCGGATGTTGGCGTACTTCCAGGTGGAGGTCTTCGACTGCATGGCGTTGTAGTAGATCTCGCCGGCCTTGCGGACGCCGACGCC
>NZ_JBEZXZ010000272.1:0-9585 GCF_040638275.1 Actinoplanes sp. NPDC026623
GGCCTCGTCGCGGGTCGGATACCACGCCCGCGGCCGGCGGGCCAGCGCCTGCGCCCGCAGCAGCTCCTCGTCGCTCCACGCGACCTTGATGCCGAGCCCGACGACACCGCGCACCGCCGCGGGGCGGCGCGCGGCCAGCGCGAGCCCGACCACCCCGCCCAGCGAGTGCCCGAGCACGACGGTGGGCGCGTCCGGCGCAATCAGCCCGGCCACCGCGTCGGCCAGCCCGTCGAACGTGTACGCGTCCAGCGGCGCCGATCCACCGTGGCCGGGCAGGTCCGGGGCGAGCCACCGGCCGGGCCACTGCCGGCGCAGCAGGGCCGACCAGCCGTTCCACACGTCGCCGGTCCCGCCGAGGCCGTGCAGCAGCACCAGGAGCGGGCCGCCGCCGCCACCGCCTTCGAGAACGCGCAGCTCCGTAGCCATCCGGGCAGTCTGTCACGCGCGTCCCTGTCCTCTTGAGGGCCGCACCTCGTGCAGCCGCCGCGGAGGGGCTGCACGTCGGCTCCTATGACGACGAGGCCGAGGTGCTGGCCCGGATGCACGGGGAGTTCATCCCGGGCAACGGGCTGCGGATGACCGGCAGGCACCACGAGATCTACCTCGGCGACTCCCGGCGGGTGGCGCCCGACCGGCTCCGCACCATTCTCAGGCAGCCGGTCGCCGCGGCAGCAGCACGCTGATCGCCGCGAGGGCCAGGCCGCGAAGAGACCCGGTCGTAGCCGGCGGCGCACACCCGTACGCGGAAGAAGGCCGGCGTCCGCACGTGGTCGTCCGGGGCGACCGGGTGCCGCGCCTGAGGTTCCGGGTGCGCCGCCGGCGCGAAGCGGGCCAACTGCGACGATGGCCGCGTGCCGACCGAAGAGTTCAGCCACTCGTTCCACGTTCCCGCGCCCGCCGAGGACATCTTCGCCCACCTCGCGGTGCCGGAGAGCTACATCGGCCTGTCACCGCTGATCGTCGCCGTGCGCGACGTCCGGCGCGACGGCGACCAGGTCTCCTACGTCTCGGTGGAGCGGTTCACCTTCGGCCCGTTCAGCTACGACAACCACATCCGGGTCACGATGACCTTTCCCGAGCCCGGCCGGCGGATCCTCAGCGACGTGGTGAGCCCCGGCCGGGTGCGCCTGGTCGCCGCCGTCGATCTGGTGCCGGACGGCGCCGGCACCGCCGTCACCGAGACCGTGCGCGTCACGTTTCCGCGGCTGCTGCGGTCGTTCGTCCTCGGCCAGGCCCGGTCCGTGCAGCGGGCCCGGGCCGCCGAACTCACCCGGCGGCTCACCGCAGCCTGAGCCCGGGCGCCGCGCTCACTCCCGGCTCGCCGCGACCGCTGTCAAGTACCAGACCAGGGCATTCCGGTACGGGGTGACGGTCGTCAGGTCGGCGTACTCGTGCGGGCCGTGCTGGCCGTCGCCGCCGGGGCCGAAGATGACGGCGTCGACGCCGCGGGCGTGGTAGAACCGCCCGTCGGCCGCGCCGTGCTTGCGCAGCAGGTCGCCGGAGAAGCCCGCGCGCCGGGCCGCCGCGCGCAGCCGGGCCACGTCGCCGCCGTCCGGGTCGGCGTGGTGCGGCGGACCGAGGCTGTCGATCTCGGCCGCGACCCCGGTGACCGAGCGCAGGTAGGCCACGATCTCGTGCGGGGTACGCCCGTTGAAGTCGGTGTCCTCGGGCGGGAAGCGGATGTCGAGCCAGGCCGTGGCGTCGGCCGGCACCTGGTTGACGGCCTGGTTGGCGGTCTCGATCCGGGACACGTTGACCGTCGTCGCCCACTTCTCGACGGCCGGGACCGGATAGCGGCGCAGCAGCGCCTGCACCGCGCCGACCATCGTCACCAGGGCGTTGTCGCCCAGCCAGGGGTAGGCGGCGTGCGCGGCCGTGCCGGTGGCGCGCAGCCGCACCTGGCACAGCCCCTTGGAGTCGGTGACGACGCGCAGGGCGCTCTGCTCGCCGATGACCACGAAGTCCGCGCTCACCCCGGCGTCGATCTGGTGCGCGGTGCCGTCGTGGCCGCCGACCTCCTCGTCGGTGACCAGTTGCAGCCCCAGCGGGTACGGCAGGGTCGGCGCCAGTTCCCGGAAGACGTCGGCCATGACCAGCGCGGCGATCTTCATGTCCTGCGCGCCGCGGCCGTACAGCCGGTCGCCGTCGAAGCGGGCCTCGTAGGCGTCGGCGGGCACGACGTCGAGGTGGGCGTTGAGCAGGATCCGGAACACCGGGCGCGGGCCCGGCGGCCCGACCAGCGCGCTCGGCTTGCCGCGCGAGACGAAGCGTTCCACCGTGAAGCCGGGGCCGACGGTGTCGAGCACCAGCTCGAGCGCCCGCGCCAGCTCCTCGGGCCGGTCCGCAGTGGACGGTACGGCGATGAGTTCGGCGGCCTTGGCGAGCAGGTCCATGCCGCCGACACTACGTGGCGCGGGCCTCTCCGGTGGCGGGGCTCATCGTGGTGCGGCGAGGGCGGCGCGGTCGTGGTCGCCCGCCGCCTGGGCGGGTACGCCGGCGAACGGGATGCTCGCCGCGCCGGTGCCGACGTCGCCGTCCGGGTGCCGCCACAGGCCGCGGCGGCGCAGTTCGGGCAGGACGCCCTCGCCGAACCAGTACGCCTCCTCCAGGTGCGGGTAGCCGGAGAGGATGAACTCGGTGATGCCGAGGCCCGCGTACTCGGCGATCCGGTCGGCGATCTCGGTGTGGCTGCCGACGAGCGCGGTGCCGGCGCCGCCGCGGACCAGGCCGACCCCGGCCCACAGGTTCGGCGCCACCACCAGGGCGTCGCGGCTGCCGCCGTGCAGGTCGAGCATCCGGCGCTGGCCCTGCGATTCGCTGCGGCGCAGGCCAGCCTGCACCGCCTCGATGTCGGCCGGCGAGACGCCCTGCAGCATCCGGTCCGCCTCGGCCCAGGCCGCGGCGGCGGTGTCGCGGGCGATGACGTGCAACCGGATGCCGAAGCGCATCGCGGGGTTCAGCCCACGGATCCAGGCGATCTTCGAGGCCACCTGGGCCGGCGGCTCGCCCCAGGTCAGGTAGACGTCGGCGTGCGCGGCCGCGACCGGGCCGGCCGCCGCCGACGAGCCGCCGAAGTAGATCTGGGGCGCCGGATCGGGCAGCCGGGCCAGCCGGGCCTGCTCGACGCGCAGGTGCTCGCCGTGGTGGCTGACGGTCTCGCCGCGCCACAGCGCCCGGATGATGCCCAGAAACTCGTCGGTGCGGGCGTATCGGGCGTCCTTGTCGAGGAAGTCGCCGAAGGCGCGCTGCTCGCTGGACTCGCCGCCGGTGACGACGTTGAGCAGCAGCCGGCCGCCGGACAGCCGCTGGAAGGTGGAGGCCATCTGCGCGGCCAGGGTCGGCGAGATCAGGCCCGGGCGGAAGGCGACCAGGAACTTGAGCCGCTCGGTGACCTCGGTGAGCATCGCCGTGGCCAGCCAGGCGTCCTCGCACCAGGCGCCGGTGGGGGTGAGCGCGCCGGCGAAGCCGAGCTGCTCCGCGCTGCGGGCGATCTGGCCGAGGTAGCCGATGGTCAGCGGGCGCACCCCGCCGGCCGCGCCGACCGGGACGCCGTGCCCGCCGCCGACGATGTCGCGGCTGTCGCCGTTGGTGGGCAGGAACCAGTGGAAGTCGAGCGCCGTCATGCCGACAGGATACCCATATCTCCTATCGATTAAATAGAGTGCCCCGTCACGCCGGCGTCGGCCACGGCCAAACCGGTCACACCCGATACGCGTACACGAACCCACTCGAACGACGCGCACCCCCGCGATCGCCTACCGTGAGATTTCGGCGCGGGTCGACGTGGAGGTGCGCGGCTATGGCGGACGCGGAAGCGCGGGGCGGCACGCTCGAGAGCGAACAGCCCGCCCTGAAGCGGGTCATGGGATCGGGCCTGCTGCTGCTCTTCGTCGTCGGCGACATCCTCGGCACCGGGATCTACGCACTCACCGGCAAGGTCGCCGCCCAGGTGGGCGGCGCGGTGTGGCTGCCGTTCCTGCTCGCGTTCGCCGTCGCGGTGCTCACGGCGTTCAGCTACCTGGAACTGGTCACGAAGTACCCGCGGGCGGCCGGCGCCGCCCTGTACACGCACAAGGCGTTCGGGATCCACTTCCTGACCTTCATGGTCACGTTCGCGGTGATGTGCTCGGGCCTCACCTCGGCGTCCAGCGCGTCCAAGGCGTTCGCCGGCAACTTCGCCGAGGCGTTCGACCTGTCGATCGGCGAGGGGACCGGCCTGACCGCCGTCGCCATCGGCTTCATGACCCTGATCGCCCTGATCAACTTCCGGGGCGTCGGCGAGAGCGTCCGGCTGAACGTCCTGCTGACCTGCGTCGAGCTGACCGGCCTGCTGATCGTCATCTGCATCGGCGCCTGGGCGATCGGCGGCGGCGAGGGCGACGTCTCGCGGCTCGTCGAGTTCAACTCGCCGCCCGGCGAGACCGCGTTCTTCTCCGTCACCGCCGCCACCTCGCTGGCGTTCTTCGCGATGGTCGGCTTCGAGGACTCGGTCAACATGGCCGAGGAGATCAAGGATCCGGTCCGGATCTTCCCGAAGGTCATGCTGACCGGCCTCGGCGTCACCGGGCTGATCTACGTGCTGGTCGCGGTCTCGGCGATCACGCTGGTCTCGCCGGCGGACCTGAGCGAGGGCGAGGCGCCGCTGCTCAAGGTGGTCGAGGCCGGGGCGCCCGGCTTCCCGCTGTCCGTGTTCGCGTTCATCACGATGTTCGCGGTGGCGAACTCGGCCCTGATCAACATGCTGATGGCCAGCCGGCTGCTCTACGGCATGGCCAACGAGCGGGTGCTGCCCCGCTTCCTCGGCCGGGTGCACCCGGTCCGGCGCACGCCGTGGGCCGGCATCGTCTTCACCACGCTTGTCGCGTTCGGACTGATCTGGTTCGCCGACCTCACCGCGCTGGGCGGCACGACGGCGCTGCTGCTGCTCTGCGTCTTCACCGTAGTCAACGTCGCGGTGCTGGTGCTGCGCCGCGACCGGGTGGAGCACCGGCACTTCAGGGCGCCGACCGCCATCCCGGTGGTCGGCGCCGCGGCCTGCGCCTACCTGGCCGGCCCGATGTCGGGCCGGGCCGCCGCCGACTACCGGGTGGCCGGGGTCCTGCTCGCCGTCGGCGTGCTCCTGTGGGCGCTCACCTGTGCCACCCGGCGGTTTGCGTCCTCGGCGGGATGAGCCGGCCCAGGCACGGGCGCACCTCGGCGATCGACGGATGGAACGGGATTGCGGTATCCGGCTGAACGCGTAACGTCACCCGCCATGACAACGTTCATAGGCAGTCGTCTGTCTGCACTCCTGGCCGGCAGCGCGGCGGTGCTCGTCGCGGCCGCCGGGGTGGCCGCTCCCGCATACGCGGGCGGCGGCGTCCCGGCACCGGGCTCGGCCGGCCTCGGGGACCGGCTGTATCCCCTGCTCGGCAACGGCGGATACGACGTGCAGGACTACAACCTCCGGGTCCTCTATCCCAGGAAGGATCCTAAGCAGACGGTGACCGGCACCGTGACGATCACGGCAGTCGCCACCCAGAATCTCTCCCGCTTCAACCTCGACTTCGGCGGTGATTCCGTCGGCAAGGTCAAGGTGAACCGGGTCCGCCGCCGGATTCGCACGCGACGGCGACGAACTGGTCATCACACCGCGGCACTACCTGAAGCGGGGCAAGCGCTTCTGGGTCACCGTCAGCGACTACAAGTCGACGCCGATCGAGGCCAACGCCGACTCCCCGGCCGGCTTCGTGACCACGGCCGACGGCACGTTCATGGCGGGCCAGCCGGACCAGTCGCACAACTACTTCCCGAGCAACGACCACCCGCGTGACACGGCCACGTACACGATCACGCTCACCGCCCCGGCGGGCTGGACCGCGGTCGCCAACGGCCGCCACCTCGGCGACAAGCGCCACGGCGGCTACGTCTCGTCCGTCTACCGCGAGTCCAAGCCGATGGCCAGCGAGCTGATCCAGGCGGCCGTCGGCGACTTCGTCGTGCACACCCGGCCGCCGGTAAGGGGCGTGCCGATCCGCGACGTCGTCCCGCGCCGTCTCGCCGGCGACCTGCTGCCCAAGGCCGCGGTCGAGCGTCCGCAGCTGTCCTGGATGATCGGCAAGGTCGGGCGTTACCCGTTCGAGAACTACGGCTCCCTCGTGGTCGACACCGACCTGGGCTTCGCGCTGGAGACCCAGACCATCTCCCTCTACGACACCAGCCTGTTCGGCGCGCCGAAGTTCGTGCTCGACCCGGTGATGACGCACGAGCTGGCGCACATGTGGTTCGGCGACAGCGTGGCGCCGTGGTCGTGGAGCGACGTGTGGCAGAGCGAGGGCCACGCGACCTGGTACGAGCTGCTCTACGCCGAGGAGACCGGCGTCTTCCAGCAGTACACCGGCACCCCGAACCGGGAGGCGTACTTCAAGGCCGCCTACGCCCGCGGCGACATCTACCGGGCGCGCTACGGCCCGGTGGCCCACCCGCTGCGGTCGGACTCCATCTGGGACGTGTTCAACCCCAACGTGTACGACGGCGGGGCGCTCGTCCTGTACGCCCTGCAGCAGCGGATCGGCGTCGGCAAGCTCCAGACGCTCGAGCGGGCCTGGGTGGCCCTGAACCGCGGCAGGTCGGTCTCGACCCAGGACTTCATCGCGCTGGCGTCCCGGATCTCCGGGCAGAACCTGCACGGCTTCCTGAACGACTGGCTCTACGGCGCGAAGACGCCGCCGATGCCCGGCCACCCGGACTGGACGGTGACGCCGCCACCGGCGCCGTCGTCCGCCGCGCGGGTCGCGCCGGCGCCGGCCGCCAAGGATCTGGTCAGCCGCCGCTGACCGGCAGCGCTCTCCCTTTCGTGGTCCCCGCCGGCCATTTCGGTCACGCGCCGAAGTCCGGCCGGCGGGGAACACGATGCCTGTTGGGCGATGGTCGATCCTGATTGCAAGGAATCGCTAAACGCTCACCGAGCGGGCAACGTGAAAGCTTTACACACTGCTGGGCAACCTGAATTGACGGACAGCGAGTGCGGGTCCGGCGGGGTGAGGCGCGGCACGGCAAATGGCCCGTTGGCCATGGCTGTACCCTGCCGACATGACGGGAGCCGACTACGCCCTGTATGGAGCCGCCGGTGCGGCAATTGCACAGGGCGCGTCTCTTCTTATCGATCTCCAGCGCGGCAGGCAACGCGGCAAAGGGTGGCCCTGGCAGGGCTTAGCCGGCGGCGGCGGCCTCGGCGGTCTGTACCGATTTGCGCAGGGCGGGGCCGATCGGCCCGGTGAGCTCGGTGAGTCCCTCGATGCGCCGCTTGTTGGCCCGCTTGGTCCTGCGGTCGAGGACGAGCTTGAGGTTGCCCGCGGCGACGATGGTCACGAGCGCCGCGTCGGCGGGGTCGGTCCTGCCGATGGGGTTCCTCAGGGTGCCGCTGAGCCGGCGGAGGAGTTCCTTGCGGACGCGGGGGTCGCGGACGGTCACCCTGGTCGTGGGGAACAGCCCGAGGATTCTGCGGGGTTCGAGGCGGACCACGCCGGCGTCGGCGAGTTGCCGGCGCACCGCGCCGACCGTGGCGCGCTGCCCGCGGTCGACCCAGGACTGCCACTTGCGCGGCTTGGAGCCGGCGATCTCCTCGAGGATCGCCTCGAGGACGGGATCGTGGCCGGGGCGCCGGGCACCGACGGCGGCGCCGCCGCCCTCGTCGGTGAGGTGGCCGCCGAGGTAGAGCTCCGCGAGGGCCGCCGCGCGGAGCATGGCGCCGAGGTGGGTACCCAGGCAGACCCGGCCCTTGTCGGGGTTGTAGGCCAGCAGGAAGACCCGCTGCGGAAGGCTGTCGGGCACGGCCATGTCATTCCTCTTCCGGGTCGGGTGTTGCGGGGGGCCGGCCGGGTCCGCGCATCCGGCCGACTCCCCCGGGCAGGCGGCCCGCGTCGGCGAGCGCCCTGCGCAGCAGGTATTCGATCTGGGCGTTCGTGCTGCGGATCTCGTCGCCGGCCCAGCGCGCGAGCGCGTCGTGCACGACGGGGTCGAGCCGGAGCAGAAGCTTCTTTCGTTCGGTAGCCATGCGCCTACGAGTAGAGCGTGCCCGCGTTGACCACGGGCTGGGCGTCCCTGTCGCCGCAGAGGACCACCAGCAGGTTGCTGACCATCGCCGCCTTGCGTTCCTCGTCGAGGTCGACGACCTGATTCTCGGCGAGGCGCAGCAGCGCCATCTCGACCATGCCGACCGCGCCCTCGACGATGCGGGTGCGGGCCGCGACGATGGCGTTGGCCTGCTGCCTGCGGAGCATGGCGTGGGCGATCTCGGGCGAGTAGGCGAGGCGGGTCAGCCGGGACTCGATGATCTTCACTCCGGCGGCGGCGACCCGCACGCCGATCTCCTCCGACAGCCGGGCGGTGATCTCGTCGGCGTTGTCGCGCAGGGACATCCTGGCGGCGTCGTGGGAGTCGTAGGAGTAGCTGTTGGCGATGTGCCGGACGGCGGTCTCGGTCTGGATGGCGACGAACTCGATGAAGTCGTCGACCTCGAACACGGCGCGGGCGGTGTCCTCGACGTGCCAGACGACGACGGCGGCGATCTCGATGGGGTTGCCGTCGGCGTCGTTGACCTTGAGCACGTCGGTCTCGTGGTTGCGGATGCGGGTCGAGACCCGGCGCCGCGCGGTGAGCGGGTTGACCCAGCGGAGCCCGTTGGTGCGCACGGTCCCGGTGTAGCGGCCGAGCAGCTGAACGACGCGAGCCTCGCCGGGCGCGACCGGGGTGAGGCCGGCCCAGGCGACCAGGACCGCGAGCCCGAGCAGGACGCTGAGGCCGACGAGGCTCAGCACGACCGTGGAGTCGTCCTGCCGCACGCCGACGATGAAGACGACGAAGGCGGCGAGGAGCGCCGGGACGGACAGGCCGACGACCGGCCAGCCGGAGACGCCCCGGGCTATGCGCTCGCGCACCTGCGGGGCCGGCAGGTCGAGGTGGTCCGTCATGTGAGGCTCCTTCGGCTGGGCGATGTCCGCACACTATCAAAGTGATATCACTTTTCCAACCGGCTCAGCCCAGCCTGCGTACCGGTGAGGTGCCGTAGCGGCGGGCCATCGCCTCCTTGAGCCCGCCCGGCAGGGACCGGCTCTCCCGCTCGGTGCGCAACACCACGTGCTGCGCCGCCGCGTCGCGGTCCCAGGCCGCCAGACATTCCTGCGGTACGAGGTTCGCCGCGGCCACGATCGCACCCGCGGCGCCGAGCCAGCTCGCGTACCCGAGCAGCGCCGAGGCGCCGGTGTAGACGGCGAGCGAGCCGCCGAGGCCGAGCTCGTGGCCCAGCCGGGCCGGATCGCCGCTGGAATCCTTGATCCCGGCGACGCCCAGCGCGCCGAGCGCGTCGACCGGCACCGGGCCGCCCGCGACCCCCGGATAGTGGTACGCGAGCACCGGCACGCCGGCCGCCGCCTCGCCCACCCGGGCGTAGTAGTCGCTCAGGGAGCCGCCCAGCCGCGGCGGCGCGACCAGCACCGCGTCCGCGCCGGCCTCCACCGCGGCGGCGGCCCCGCCCGCGGCCGGGGGCCACCAGCGGCCGGAGGCGCCGGCGATGACCCTCAGCCCCGGGCAGGCCTGGCGGACCGC
>NZ_JBEZXZ010000273.1:0-9530 GCF_040638275.1 Actinoplanes sp. NPDC026623
GTTTTTCCCCCCGCTTGTCCAGCCGTTGTCGGCCGGGCATGCAGAGAAGATTCCGGTCTGCGCGGTGCACCCCCAGGTCCCGAACAGGTGCCGCCGGGTTGCGGACGGCCCGAACAGCGCCACTTGAGGATTTCCGCGCTCGAAAACCTCGCCATACAGGTGTTACCGGACACAAAGCGGGTGGGTGCCGAGCCCGGCACCCACCCCTACGGTCAGGCGGCCGCGCGCTTCACGGCCGTGGCCGGGTTGCCGTCCACCGCGGCGGCAAGCTGCGGCACCAGCTTGTCCAGCAGCAGCGGCAGGCTCAGCACCGAGACGAACGAGGTGGCCGCGCCGAGAACCTCCTCGTTCTCCAGGTACACGTCGCGCCCCTCGGTCTTGACCTTGAGCTTGGCGTAGAGCGGGTCGGCCTGCACCTTCGCCTTGTCCGGCGCGTACTTGTCGACAAGCCAGATCAGGGCGCCGGTGTCGAGCAGGTCGGTCCGCTCCTTGCTCAGGTTCGCCCCGAACTCCTTGCCGGTCACCTCGGCGAGCCCGTCGGGCAGCTTGAAGCCCAGGTCGGTGAGCAGCCGGCCGCGCGAGTCCTGCGGGCCGTACACGTAGTAGCCCTCCCACGTGGTGGCCATCAGGCCGGTCGCGCCGGCGAACTCGGGGTGCTCCTTGCGTACGGTCGCGAAGCGGGCCTCGACGTCGGCGACGAGCCTGTCGGCCTGCGCCTTGCGGCCGACGGCCGACCCGACCGTACGGGTGAGGTCCTGCCATTTGACGCCGTAGTCGATGGAGTCCTTCGGCTGTGCCACGGTCGGCGCGATTTTCGACAGGGTCGCGTAGTCCTCCGCGGTGAGTCCGGAGTAGACCGCGAGGATCAGGTCGGGGCGCAGCGCCGCGACCTTTTCGAACTGGATGCCGTCGGTGTTCGTCAGCACCTGCGGCTTCGCCGCGCCGCCGAGCGCGGCCTCGGCCCAGGGCCACACCGCGCCGGGCTTGGCGCCGAACCATTCGGTGGTCGCGGTCGGCACCACGCCGAGTGCGAGCAGCGCGTCCTGCTCGACCAGGCCGACGGTCACGATGCGCTTCGGCTCGGCGGTGATGTTCGTGGTGCCGTACCTGTGCGGGAGCGCGACCGGGAAGCCGGTGGCACCGGCCGCCGCGCCGACGTCGCCGCTGCCGGCCGGCTCCGGGTTCGGGCCGCAGGCGCCGAGAAAGAGGATGAGTCCGGCCGCCGCCACCGTGGCGGTCCGCCGGATCGTGTTTAGCCGCACGGCTGATCCCTTCGATTACGGGGCCTTGGTCGATGACCCCGGACGAGAGTGTAGGTTAGCCTTGCCTAACCACACGACCGGGATGGATGGAGCACGTTGACCCAGGGCACCACCGGCATACGCCCGGCACAGCAGACGGGCCCGCCGGACGGATCACGGCGCCGGGCCACCTCCCGGTCCGGACGCCGCTGGGCCGGCCTCGCCGCCGGCCTCGCCGTCCTCGTCGTGGCGGTGGCGCTGAGCATCGCGATCGGCAGCCGCACCGTCGACCTCGGCACGGTCTGGCGGGTGCTCTGGCACGCCGACGGCTCCGCCGAGTCGGTGATCGTCCACCAGCTGCGGCTGCCGCGCACCCTGCTCGGCATCGGCGTCGGCGCCGCGCTCGGCCTGGCCGGCACCGTCATGCAGGCGCTCACCCGCAACCCCCTGGCCGAGCCCGGCCTGCTCGGGGTCAGCCTCGGCGCCTCGACCGGCGTAGTGCTGGCCGTCGCGTTCCTCGGCGTGACCAGCGCCACCGGCTACGTCGGGTTCGCCTTCGCGGGCGCGGCGCTCACCTCGGCCGCGGTGTTCGCGCTCGGCGGGTCCGGCCGCGGGCACACCCCGGAGCGGCAGATCCTGGCCGGCGTCTCGTTCACCTCGGTGCTCGGCGCGATCGTGTGGGCCGTCCTGGTCACCCGGCGCGAGGCGTTCGACCGCTACCGGCACTGGGACGTCGGCTCGCTGTCCGACCGCGAGACCGCCACCATCCTGCAGGTGATGCCGTTCCTGGCGGCCGGCATCCTGCTGGCGCTCGCGCTCGGGCGGCAGCTGAACGCCCTCGGCATGGGCGAGGAGTCGGCGACGTCGCTGGGCGCGCACCCGGGCCGGATCAGGGCGCTCGGCATCCTCGCGGTCACCCTGCTGTGCGGCGCCGCGACCGCCGCCTGCGGGCCGATCTTCTTCCTCGGCCTCGCCGTCCCGTACGCCGCGCGCCTGGTCGCCGGCTCCGACCACCGCTGGATCCTCGCCTACTCCCTCGTGCTCGGCCCGGCCCTGCTGCTCGGGTCGGACGTGCTGGGCCGGGTGCTGGTCGCCCCGGCCGAGCTGCCGGTCGGCGTGGTCACCGCCTTCCTCGGCGCGCCGCTGTTCATCGCGCTGTGCCGCCGGCGCCGGCTGAGTGTCCTGTGAGCGCCCACGGCCCCCGGATCGTGCTCCGCGGCGGCGGTCTCTCCGTACGCCTGCACGTGCGCGCCCTGCTCGTCGGCGCCGCGCTGACCCTCGCCGCGCTGGCGGTGGCGCTGGTCAACCTGTCCAGCGGCGACTTCCCGGTACCCGTCCCGGACGTGCTCCGCAGCCTCGCCGGCCGGGGCGACGCGGGCACCGACTTCATCGTCCACGAGCTGCGGCTGCCCCGGGTGCTGATCACGCTGCTCGTCGGGGCGGCGCTGGGCGTCAGCGGCACCGTCTTCCAGGGACTCACCCGCAATCCCCTCGGCAGCCCCGATTTCGTCGGCCTGACCGTCGGCGCGGCGACCGGCGCGCTGGTGGTCATGCTGATCCTCGGCGGCGGCGGGATCCAGGTCGCCGCGGGCGCCATCGTCGGCTGCCTGGTCTCGGCGGTGGCGATCTACCTGCTGGCGTTCCGCCGGGGCATGCAGCCGTTCCGGCTCGTGCTCATGGGCATCGGCGTGTCCGCGCTGCTGGAGGCCGCGAACACCTACCTCATCCACCGCGGCCGGGTGGACGAGGCGCTCGCCGCGCAGGTCTGGCTCCTCGGCAGCGTCAACGGCCGCGGCTGGACCGAGGTCGTCCTGGTCGCCGTCGCGGTCACCGTCCTGCTGCCGGTCGCGCTGCACCACGGGCGGCACCTGAACATGCTCGCGCTCGGCGACGACATCGCCGTGCTGCACGGCGTACCCGTGGGGCGCAGCCGGGCCATGCTCGCGCTCGCCGCCGTGGGGCTGTCGGCCGGCGCGACCGCGGCGGCCGGCCCGATCGCCTTCATCGCCCTCGCGGCGCCGCCGATCGCCGCGCGGCTGGCCCGCTCCCCGAACGCCGGGATCCTGCCGAGCGCCGCGATGGGCGCCGCGCTGCTGACGGCGGGCGACTGGGCCGCGCAGCACGCACTGCCGGGCAACGACATCCCGGTGGGCGTCATCACCGCCGCGCTCGGCGGCGCCTACCTGACCTGGCTGCTGTTCCACGAACGACGCAACAGAGGATGAGGAACGACCGATGACCGACGACGCCCGGCTCGAGGCAGCCGCGCTCACCCTCGCCTATGACCGCAGGGTCGTCGCCGAGAACCTCGGCGTGCGGATCGCCGACGGCTCGTTCACCGTCATCGTCGGCCCCAACGCCTGCGGCAAGTCGACCCTGCTGCGCGCGCTCGCACGGGTGCTGAAGCCGCAGGCCGGCACGGTGCTGCTCGACGGCGACGCGATCGAGAAGTACCCCTCCAAGCACATCGCCAAGCTGCTCGGCATGCTCCCGCAGTCCCCCGTCGTGCCCGGCGGCATCCTCGTGGAGGAGCTGGTCGCCCGGGGACGGTTCGCGCACCAGCGGCTGATGCGCCAGTGGTCGCGGCAGGACGAGGCGGCGGTGTCCGAGGCGATGGAGCTGACCGAGGTCGCCGACCTGGCCGACCGGTTCGTCGACGAGCTCTCCGGCGGGCAGCGCCAGCGCGTGTGGCTGGCCATGGCCCTGGCGCAGCAGACGCCCATCCTGCTGCTCGACGAGCCGACCACCTTCCTCGACCTGTCGCATCAGTTCGAGGTCCTCGACCTCTGCGCCGAGCTGCACGAGCAGGGCCGCACCATCGTCGCCGTGCTGCACGACCTCAACCACGCCTGCCGCTACGCCACCGAGCTCATCGTCATGCGCGCCGGCCGGGTGGTCGCGCAGGGCCCGCCCGCGGACGTGATGACGGCCGGGCTCGTCGAGGACGTGTTCGCCATGCCGTGCCGGGTGATCGCCGACCCCGAGACCGGCACCCCGATGGTCGTGCCCGCCGACCGGCACCGCCGCCGGGCGGCCCGCGCCGCACCGGCCGTGCCGGCGCCCGCGTGATCGCTCAGGCCACGTCGCGGACGCGCTCCCGGGGCGTACCGGCGATGACGCGGTTGCGCCCACCGCGCTTGGCGGCGTAGAGGTTGCGGTCGGCGGCGGACAGCGTGGCGGCCTGGGTCGGGGGCGAATTCTCGCTTACCGTGGCCACGCCGACGCTGATCGTGACCGGTCGGTCGCCGATGATGTCGTCCCACCGGTGGTCGCCGACGGCCCGGCGGATGCCGTCGAGCGTCCTGGTCGCGGCGGCGACCGGGGTGCCCGGCAACACCAGCAGGAACTCCTCGCCGCCGAGGCGGGCGACGAATCCGTGCGGCGCGGCGGCGGCCAGGCGGGTCTCGAGCAGGTTCGCCACCTGTACGAGCACCCGGTCGCCCGTACCGTGGGAAAGCTCGTCGTTGATCCGTTTGAAGTGGTCGATGTCGGCGACCGCCAGGCTGACCCCGGGGTCCTTCGCGATCAGGGCGGGAAGTTCCTCGTCGACGTAGCGGCGGTTGCGCAGCCCGGTCAGCGGGTCCCGCAGGGCCTGCTCGCGGTACCGCTCGGCCTGCTCGCGGACCTCGGCGGTCTCGAACATCGCCTGCCGGGCCTGCGCCTGCGCCTCGCGCTCCTGCGAGCGAAGGCCCTCGCGGGCGGCGATGCCGGCCTTCAGCGCGGCGAACGCGGCGGCGTGGTCGCCGACGGCGGCGTGCAGGTCGGCCTGCTCCCCGTGCACCTGCACCAGCAGGGCGTGCTGTCCGAACCTGACGCACTGCTCACGACAGATGTCCAGGCTCTCCTGCGCCCCGGCGTAGTCGCCGAGGCCGCGCCGGGCCCGGGCCATGGTGAGCCGGTAGCTGGCCATGTCGGCGACGTGCTCGACGAATCCGTCGTCGTATCCGGCGATGCACGCCAGCATCGTCTGCACGGCCTCGGCGTACTCGCCGTTGGCGGCCTGCACCTCGCCGACCGTGTGCAGCGACGGCGGATCGAGCTCGAGACCGTACGCGTCGGAATGCTCGATCATCCGGCCGACGATCTCGCGGGCCCCGGCGGGGTTGCCGCGCTCGTATTCGGTGTAGGCCCAGTTGTTGAACAGGATCCGCAGCAGCTCCCACTGCTGCGTCCGCTGGGCCAGCTCCTCGGCCTGCCGGTACCGCTGCCGGGCCTCGTCCATCGCGCCGGTCTCGGCAAGTGCGTCGCCCAGCCTGGTGCGATGCCAGATCTGGGTGTACATGGTGGCGGTGTCGTCCAGCAGTTCGACCGCGGTCAGCGCGTGCTCCAGGCCCTTGGCCGCGTCGCCGGAATACTGGTACACGGACGCGCACGCCGCGTGTGCGCGCGCCTCGAGCATACGGTCGCCGTGCTCGGCGGCCCACTGCTGCACGTCGTGGATCGCCCGGGCGATGCCCGCGATCTCGCCGGTACGCAGGCCCATCCGCGCCCGGAAGAGCCGGGCGCGCATCAGCAGGACCTCGTCGCCCAGCGCCGTGGCCCGACGCACCAGCTCGGCGGCGTCGTCATACGCGGCCGTGGCGTCGGAGACGAACTCCTCCTCCGACCTCAGCAGCGCAGCCGACAACGCCTCGGCACTCACCGCGATCTCGTTCATCGGTCCACCCCGCTCCGCCACGGCTCTCCTGATCGTCAACCCGCACCGCCCGTTTAGCGGACCGAACGGAGATCAGCCGCACGTTGACGGCGCCGGGTGCTCTTTGTAAGCCGTCTCACGTCCCTGCATCATGTGGTCATGAAGATCGCTTACTGGATCACGGCCGGGCTGCTGGCGGCCTTCTACCTCTACGCCGGCGGCATGAAGCTCGCCCGGAGCCGGGAGCAGCTCCTGCCCATGATGGGCTGGGTCGACCGGGTACCCATGCCGCTGGTCAGGACCATCGGCACGCTGGAGGTCCTCGGGGCGGCCGGCCTGATCCTGCCGCCGCTGACCGGGATCGCGCCCGGGCTCGCCGTCGCCGCGGCGATCGGCCTCGCCCTGATCCAGGTCGGCGGCATCGCGGTGCACATGTCCCGCGGCGAGGCCCGGCTGATCGGGCTCAACATCGGCGTTCTCGCCGCCGCGGTCGCTGCCGCCTGGCTCGGCACCACGTGGCTCTGAACCGCGCGCAGATCGATCTGGTCGCGCTCATCGTCGACGAATACGATCCCGCGATCGCGTTCTTCACCGGCGTGCTGGGCTTCGACCTCGTGGAGGACTCGCCGTCGCTGACCAACGACGGGCGGCCCAAGCGCTGGGTCGTCGTGCGGCCGCCCGGCGCACAGACCGGGATTCTGCTGGCCCGCGCGGACGGGGACCGGCAACGCGCCGCCGTGGGGGACCAGGCGGCCGGCCGGGTCGGATTCTTCCTCCGCGTCGACGACTTCGACGCCGCGTACGCGCGGATGACCGGGGCGGGGGTCACCTTCGTCCGAGAACCGCGCACGGAGCCGTACGGCCGGGTCGCGGTCTTCCTCGACATCGCCGGCAACCGCTGGGACCTTCTCGGCACCGGGTGACGCGGATCACTGCTGTGCGACATCCGTTACGGGAGGTGGGGTCGTCTTGCCGGGTGTGAGACGAACCTTGGAGTCGGCCGGCGAGGAGGACCTCGTGCGCCGCACCGCCACCGGCGACCGGCGGGCGTTCGACGAGTTGTACCGGCGCACGTCGCCGTGGCTGGCCGTGCGGCTGCGCCGCCGGTGCGCCGACGACGACCTGGTCGCCGACGTGCTGCAGGAGACCTACCTGGCGGTGTGGCGCTCGGCGGGCAGCTTCGCCGGGTCGGCCGCGTCCGGCAGCGCGGTCGGCTGGCTGTGGACCATCGCCGCCAACCGCCTGATCGACGCCTTCCGGCGGCGGGCCCGGCAAGCGCAGGTGCCGGCGGTGCCGCTCGCCGAGACGGTCGCGCCCGCCGCCGAGGACGAGGTGATGGCCGGGCGGGTGGGCCAGGAGCTGGAGCAGGCGCTGCTCGTGCTGCCGAGCGAGCTGCGGCAGGTGCTGCGCGCCATGGTGCTCGACGGGCTCTCCGTGCGGGAGACGTCCCTGCTGCTCAGCGTGCCCGAGGGCACGGTGAAATCCCGCGCGCGGCGGGCCCGGATCGCCCTGCGGGAGGCACTCTCATGACCACCCATCCGAACCTCGCGGTGATCGCCCGCTACGCCGAGGGAGGCGCCGGGCTCGACGACGCCACCGTCTGGTCGGTCGAGGTGCACCTCGAGGGCTGCCCGGACTGCCGGGCCGGGCTGGCCGGCGCCATGACCGACGACACCCGCGCCCTGCTCGACCTCGTCGCCGTCGGGCTGAGCCAGGGCATCGCCGCCGGACCCGCCCCGGTACGCGTGCGAGGAGTCCGGTCGGCCCTGCGGCGCCAGTGGCTGGTCTGGGCGCTGCTGCCCTGGCTCTTCATGACGGTGGCGGTGCTCGGCTGCGCGTACCTGCTCGAGATCGCCCGCCCGGACCTGCCGTCGCTGGTGCTGCTGCTGGCGCCGGTGGCCCCGCTGCCCGCGGTGGCCGTCGCCTGGAGCCGCCGCGCCGACCCGGCGTGGGAGCTGATCGCCGGCACCCCCGCGGCCGGCCTGACGATGCTGCTGCGGCGCGCCGCGGCGGTGCTGGCGGTGGTCGTGCCCGTGCTGGCGGTCGCGGGCGCGGGCACCGGGGCGTCGCTGGCCCTGGTACTGCTGCCGTGCCTCGCGTTCACCGCCGCCACCATCGCGCTGGGCGCCGTGGTCGGCGTGCGCCGGGCCGCGGTGGGTCTCGGCGCGCTCTGGGCGGCCGCCGTGGTGCTGCCCAGCGTCGTCAACGCGCACCTGCCGGCGTTGCTTCGGCCGGGCAGCGTCCCGGTCTGGGCGCTGGCCGCCCTGGCGCTGGCCGCCCTCGCGGCGAGCCGCGCCGACGCATACCGGCGGCTGCCGAGCCACCGGTGACGACCGCCCCCGCACGTTCCCGCAACCGGAGGATCAGCTGATGCGTACGGTAAGCGCGGCCGAGACGGCCCCCACCACACACCCGTGGGCGGTACACGCCGAGGGGCTACGGGTACGCGCCGGACGGCACCTGGCCGTCGACGGGCTCGACCTGACGTTCGGCACCGGCGTGCACGGTCTGCTCGGCCCGAACGGGGCCGGCAAGTCCACGCTGATGCGCGCGCTGGCCACCGTGGTGAAGCCGGACAGCGGCCGGCTGGCGCTGCTCGGCGAGCAGGTCGACGGCCGCGCCGACCTGCGGCGGGTGCGCCGCGCCCTGGGCTACCTGCCGCAGCAGTTCGGGTTCTATCCGCGCTTCACGGTGCGCGAATTCGTGGAGTACGTGGCCTGGCTCCGGGAGATGCCCAGGACCGCCGTGCCGGGCGCGGTGCAGCGGGCGATCGACCGGGTGGGCCTCACCGCCAAGGCCGACGCCCGGATGAGGACCCTGTCGGGCGGCATGCTGCGCCGGGCCGGCATCGCGCAGGCGATCGTGAACGACCCGGAGCTGCTGCTGCTCGACGAGCCCACCGTCGGCCTCGACCCCGAGCAGCGCCTGGACTTCCGCGAGCTGCTGCGTGACCTCGGCGTCGACTGCTGCGTGCTGGTCTCCACCCACCTGGTGGAGGACGTGACGGCCGCGTGCACCGACGTCGTCCTGATCAACGAGGGCCGGCTCGTGCACCAGGGCACTCCCGCCACGCTTGTCGCGCAGGGCGCCGAGGGCGACGCCGGCGACAGCCCGGCGGAACGCGGCTACTCGGCACTGCTGCGCCGGCACCGGGAACAGGCGGGCCGATGAACCGCATCCTCGGCATCGAACTGCGCCGGTCGGCGGCCGCCGGGACCGCGCTGATCCTGCTGCTGGCCGGCGCCGCCATCCTCTATGCCGCGCCGGCGCGCTGGTCCGCGGGGTGGATGCCGCTGGCCATGACCCAGCGGGCGTATCTGGTGCTGCTGTGGCCGCTGGCGCTGGCCGCCGGCGCCTGGCAGGCGCGCCGCGAGCACCGTTCCAACGTGACGGAGTTGTTCGCCACCACGCCCCGTCCGCGGGCCCAGCGGGTGGTGCCGACGCTCGGCGCGCTGTGCATCGCCGTCGTGGGCGCCTACCTGGCGATGGTGGCGGCGGGCGCGCCGTGGATCGCCGGCACCGCCCGCTACCTGCCGCCGGCGGCCCTCGCCGTCGTCGCCGTCGGCGCCCTGGCGCTGGTCGCGGCGGCGTGGCTGGGCCTGGCGGTCGGCCGCCTGCTGGCGTCGGCGGTGAGCGCGCCGGCGGGGGGGGCG
>NZ_JBEZXZ010000274.1:0-9508 GCF_040638275.1 Actinoplanes sp. NPDC026623
GGCGGACCCGGCGGGTCCGCCGCCGCCCTGCCCGGTCAGGTTCTGCCGGTCCACTCCACGCCGGTCTGCTCCCGGTAGGCGTCGACCGCGTCCTCGATGGTGTGGAAGAAGTGCTCCGGGTTTATCGTCCGGGTCAGCCCGTAACGTTCGATCTTGGTGCGGACCGGCGTCTTCATCTCGGCGAACACCAGCGAGATGCCCATGGCGTTCACCTCTTCGTCCAGCTGGGTCAGCACGTCGGCGGCGGTGGTGTCGACGTCGGTGATCGGTTCCGTGGCGATCACGATCCACTTCGGCGGCGGATCCGTCCGGGCCAGCCGCCGGATCTGATCGCGGAAGACCCGGACGTTCGCGAAGATCAGCGGTGCGTCGAAACGGAACAGCACCAGTCCGGGCAGGTGCTCGGCCTGCGGGTAATCCCGCAGGTCGTGGTAGCCGGCGACGCCCTCCGCCCGGCCCAGCACCGCCTGGTACGGCCACCACGCCTGGCGGAACACGTTCAGCGCCGACAGGGCCACCGCGATGCCGATGCCGGGCAGGACGCCGAGCAGCGCCACCCCGAGGAACGCGGCGATCGACAGGCTGAACTCGACCCGCCGCTGCCGCCACAGCCGGACCGTGCCCGGGATGTCGGCCAGCGACATCGAGGCGGCGATCACGACCGCGCCCAGGATCGGCTGCGGCAGGTTGCGCAGCAGGCCCGGCACCAGGATCAGCATGAGCGCGATGGCTGCGGCTCCGACCACGCCGGTCACCTGCGTACGGGCGCCGGACTGCTCGGCGACCGCGGTGCGCGAGCCGCTCGTGCTGACCGGGAAGCCCTGGAAGAACGAGGCGGCCACGTTGGCCGCGCCGATGCCCACCATCTCCTGGTCGCCGCGGACCTCCTGGCCGCTGCGCGCGGCGAAGGCCGACGAGGTGGAGATGGTGTCGGTCAGCGAGACCAGGGCGATGCCGAACGCCCCGCCGAGGAGCACGCCGAAGTCGGACCAGGACAGGGTCGGCAGCGTCAGGGGCGGGAAGCCCTGCGGCAGCGCGCCGACCAGCCCGACGCCGTGGTCGGCCACGTTGAAGACCTGGGCGGCCACGATCGAGGCGACGACCGCGATGAGCACCCCGGGCACCTTGGGCAGCCAGCGCTGCAGCAGCACGATCAGGGCCAGCCCGAGCAGCCCGATGGTGACCGCCGCGGGCACGGTCTCGCCGTTGGCGACGCCCTTGACGAAGCCGATGGTCTCCTCGACCAGGCCCTCGCCGTCGACGGAGAAGCCGAACAGCTTCGGCAGCTGACCGATCAGGATGGTCAGGGCCAGGCCGTTCATGTAGCCGATCTGGGTGGGCCGCGACAGCAGGTCGGCGAGGAAGCCGAGCTTGGCGATGCCGGCCACCACCAGCAGCACGCCGACCATGAGCGCGAGCATCGAGCCGAGCGCCACGGCCTGCGCCGGGTCGGCGGCGGAGCCGAGGGCGGTCAGGAGCACCGCGGCGATCATCGGGCCCAGCGACGAGTCGGGCCCGAGGACCAGGATCCGGGACGGGCCGAAGACGGCGTAGGCGAGCAGGCAGAAGATCGACGTGTACAGCCCGGTGATCGGCGGCAGCCCGGCCAGTTCGGCGTACGCCATGCCCTGCGGCACCAGCAGGGTCGTCAGGACGATGCCGGCGACGGCGTCGCGCGGCAGCCAGGCGGGCCGGTAGTTCGCGATGACCTGCAGGCCGGGGATCCAGCCGGTGATGCCCCCGGGGGTTTCGTCGCCCCGCAGCGGATCCCCCGCGGCCGGGGTGACGGCGCGTTCCCGGTTCGTCACGTTGCCTGCCTCTCCAAGGTTCGACCACGGCGTACGCCCAGTGAGCTACAGAAGGCGGCCCCGGACCTCATTCCGCGCGAATGAACAACGGCCCGGGGCCCGATAACGGCCGGATGCCCCTCCGGCGGTTCATTCGCCGGGGATGGCGTGCGGTGATCCGGGCGGGCGCCAGGATTACGACCAAGGTCCGGCACGCGGACCGTTCGAGGAGTGCAGCATGGCCGCAGACCAGCGATCCAGGTCGTCCAGCCCGTCCAACCTGCTTTCAGACGAACCCCCGGCCACCGGCTGGGTCGGCTTCGTCATCTTCGGCGGCATCATGCTGACGATGCTCGGCGGTTTTCAGATCATCGAGGGGCTCGTCGCCCTGTTCAACGACGAGTACTTCCTGGTCACCTCCAGCGGCCTGGTCCTCACCATGGACTTCACCGCCTGGGGCTGGACCCACCTGCTCATCGGCCTGGTCGCCGTCGCGGCCGGCATCGGCGTCCTGAGCGGGCAGACCTGGGCCCGGGTGACCGGCATCGTCATCGCCGTGCTCAGCGCGCTCGCCAACATGCTGTTCCTCGCGGCCTATCCGGTCTGGTCCACCATCGTGATCGCCCTCGACATCCTGGTGATCTACGCGCTCGCGGTCCACGGCCGTGAGATCAAGTCCTGATTCCACGGCAGCCGGGGCCGGTGTCACGGCCGGCCCCACACGCGAGAGGGAGCAGACCGTGAGCCACGTCGTTTCCCAGCGGTGCCCGCGCGCCCGGGGCGACGCGTGACCGGCGCGGGCCCGCCGCCCGCCGTCCTGCCACGCGGGGTTATCGTCCTGCTCGGCATCGCGGGAATCGTGATCACGGTCGCCGGCCTCCGGGGCGTGGCCCACCTGATCGCCCCGGTCTTCCTGGCGCTGATGCTGACCGTCACGGTGAGCCCGCTCAGCGTCTGGCTCCGCAGGCACCGCGCACCGGTCTGGGTGGCCATGCTGACCACCGTGACCGTCGTGTACGTGGTGCTGTTCGGCCTCGGCACCGCCATGGTCGTCTCCGTCGCCAAGCTGCTCGAGCTGATGCCGACCTATCAGGCCCAGTTCGACTCGCTGCAGGCCGACCTGGCGTCCGCCCTGAGCAACCTCGGCATCAGCGAGTCCCAGCTCGGCGGCGTCCTGGACCGGGCCGACCCGACCGCGATCGCGGACCTGGTGAGCTGGGTGTTCGGCGGCATCACCAGCGTCCTGTCGAACGCGGTGTTCCTGCTCGCCGTGCTGCTGTTCATGTGCCTGGACGCGGTCAGCTTCCCCGCCCGGCTGCAGTCGACCGCGGACCAGCGCCCGCAGGTGGTCACGGCGCTGCGGTCCTTCGCGCAGGGCACCCGCAGCTATCTGCTGGTCTCGACGGTGTTCGGACTGATCGTGGCGGTGGTCGACACCCTGATGCTGTGGGCGCTGGACATCCCGCTGCCCGTCCTGTGGGGCCTGCTCGCCTTCATCACCAACTACATCCCGAACATCGGCTTCGTCATCGGCCTGGTGCCGCCCGCCCTGCTCGGGCTGCTGGACGGCGGGGTCGACAAGATGATGGCGGTCATCGTCCTCTACTGCGTCGTGAACTTCGTCATCCAGTCGGTGATCCAGCCCAAGATCGTCGGGGACGCGGTGGGGCTGTCGTCGACCGTGTCGTTCCTGTCCCTGGTCTTCTGGGCCTGGGTGCTGGGCCCGCTCGGCGCGCTGCTGGCCATCCCGCTGAGCCTGCTGGCCAAGGGGCTGCTTGTCGACATCGACCCGTCGACCCAGTGGATCAACGTGCTGCTCTCCGGAGGATCGTCCCCGCCCCCCGAAGCGCCCGCACCGGCGCCCCCCGAGCCGGCGCCTTCCCCACCGGACGCGGCGGCGGCCGGCGAGACCTCGTAGACCGAACCCGCTGACGGCGCAACGCGGCGACCGGCGCGCGACGCCGGACGGCGACCGATATGGTCGGCCCATGTCCGGCCCTGGAGACGTGCCGCCGGAGATCCTGGACCGGCTGCGGCCGATCTGCCGGCGGCTGCCCGAAACCTACGAGGAACCGGCCTGGATCGGCGTCCGCTGGCGGATCCGCGCGCGGACCGTCGCCCACGTCTACACGCCGGACCCCGAGCGGCATCCGGGCTACGCCCGGTATGTGATCGCCGGCGAGGCACCGACCGTGATGACGTTTCGCGTGCCCGCCGACGACCTGCTCGGGCTGACCGCCCCGGGCTTCCCGTACCTCCGCGCGCCCTGGGGCCGCAACGTCGCCGTCGCGATCCTCGGCGACCACACCGACTGGACCGAGGTGGCCGAGTTGATCACCGACAGCTACCGCGAGACGGCACCGAGGTTCCTCGCCGCCCGGGTCGCCCTCCCGCCGCCTGGCGACTGATCCGCCGGGCGCCGACCGGATCGTGCCGGCGCCGTTCCGGGAGAACAGAGGTATGGCGTCGTGGGTCGCATCCGTGTGCCGGTGATTGCCCAACCGCCGCACTCACTGTATATACTGTGCATGTACAGTAGATCGAGGCGGGAGGCGTGCCATGCGGGTGGTGTTGTCCAACAGCGCGGGCGTGCCGCTCTACCAGCAGATCAAGGAGCAGCTGGGCACCGCCATCCTGACCGGCGAGCTCGCCGAGGGCAGCGCCCTGCCCTCGGTCCGCGCCCTCGCGCGTGACCTGCGGATCAGCATCATCACCACCACCCGCGCCTACGCGGAGCTGGCCGCCGAGGGCTTCATCGCCACGGTCCCCGGCAAGGGCGCCTACGTCCTGCCGCTGGACTCGGCCCTCGTGCGGGAGCAGCTCCTGCGCCAGATCGAGGACGGGCTGCAGGCCGCCCTGACCGCCGCCCGGCAGGCCGGGATCCGGCGCGACGAGCTCATCGGAATCCTCGACGGGCTGATTCAGGCCGAGCAGCACGACGCCGTCCGGTGACGGCGCACCGATGAACCGGACTTCAGGCAGGAGGTTCCACCAATGAGCAGCGACCTCGCGTTCGCCCTCCGCGGTGTCGGCACCGCGGTGGCCGGCAACTTCCGATTGCGCGACGTGACCTTCGAACTGCCGACGGGCTACGTCATGGGCCTGATCGGCGCCAACGGCGCCGGCAAGACGACGACGATCCGCTGCCTGCTCGGCATGCGCCGGATCGACGCCGGCGAGATCGAACTGCTCGGCCACCGGGTGCCCGGGCCGGTCGAGCTGCGCCAGGACGTCGGCGTGGTGCTCGACCACACCTGCCTGGTGGGCGACTGGCGGCTGACCGAGGTCGAGCGGACACTGCGCCCGTTCTACGACCGCTGGGACGCCGCGGGCTACCGCCGGCTGCTCGGCGAGTTCGGCCTCGACCCGCGGGCACGGGTCAAGGACCTGTCCCGGGGCATGGCGATGAAGCTCATGATCGCCGTGGCGCTGTCACACCAGGCCCGGCTGCTCGTCTTCGACGAGCCGTCCAGCGGCCTCGACCCGGTCACCCGCGACGAACTCGTCGGCATCATCGGCGACTTTCTGGTCGACGAGGGGCACAGCGTCCTGTTCTCCACCCACATCACCTCCGACCTCGACCGCATCGGCGACTACGTGACGCTGCTCCACGAGGGTCGCATCGTCCGGACCGGCACCAAGGACGAGATCCTGGACGCCTACCGGATCGTCCGGGCCGGGCCGGACGACCTGCGCGGGCTCGTCGGCGTCCAGCTGATCGGCGCCCGCCGGACCCCGGCCGGTTCGCAGGCACTCGTACGCACCGAGGAGGCCGCACTGCTCGGCGGGGACGTCCTCGTCGAGGCGCCAACCCTCGAGGAGATCGCCGTCCACGTCGGAGCTCGCGCTCCCCGGCGGGAACCGGATCCCGGCGTCGAAGGCGACCCGGCACGGCACGCGTCCTCGTTGTCCACCGGAGGCGCGTCATGATCGCCGTCGCCCGCATGGCCATGCTGGACCTGCGCACCGTCGCCCCGCACCGCTACCAGGGCCTCGCGGTGTTCGGAGTGTGTCTCCTCTTCCTCACCCACAACCCCGTCGTGTTCGTGCCGGCGCTCGTCCTGCTGCTCACCTCGCAGGTCGCCGCCCATCCGTTCCTGATCGCCGACAAGGCCGGCCTGGAGACCCTGTACGCCATGCTGCCGCTGCGTCGCCGCACGGTGATCTACGGGCACTACGCCTGGGCCGTGGCGAGTTTCGTCGCCACCGCCGCGGTGGGCACGGCGCTGACTCTGCTCCTCGCGCGGATCCAGTCCGCGCCGCTCGGTGGCCGGACGCTGCTGACGGTGCTGACGCTGTCCTGGGCCGTGTTCGTCGTCAACGTCGCGATCCAGTTTCCGCTGTTCGTCCGGTTCGGATACAGCCGCATCAGCCTCCTGAGCACCTTCCTGCCGCTGGCGCTGGTCATGATGGCCCTGGCCCGGCTGCACCTGACCATCGTGACCTTCGCGGAACTCCAGACCTGGCTCCCGCTGCTGTGGGTGGCCGGCGCGGCCGCGCTCGTGGCGTCCGTGGCCGTGGCCGTCACCGCGGACCACCGGCGGGTGCGCAACGGCGCGGCGGCGCCGGGCCGGGAACGATGATCAGCCGCAGCGCTGGTCCAGCTGGCGGCGCAGCGCGGCCCAGCTCGCCGAGACGGCCGCCACCTGCGCGATCAGGTCGGGCCTCGCCGCCTTGACGCTCTCCCGGTCGGTCAGCCCCGACACCGTCTTCGACAGCTCGGCGAGCGACGCGCGCAGCGCGGCGATCGCGGGCTGGTACGCGGCGGACCCGGCCGCGCTGACGGCGTCCAGGTCCTGATGCACCTGCTGCGCCGCGGTCATCACCCCGGCGGCGCCCGCCGTCGCCAGGTCGAGCCCGCGCAGGGCCGCCACCGAGGACCCGAGCCTGTCGCGGGCCGCGCAGACGGCCGCCACCGACGCGTCCGGGCTGGGCGCCGCCGCCACGCTGCTGGTGACCACCTGCGGCGTGGCGGTGCTTTCGGACTCGCCCGCGGAATCGCATGCGGGGGCCGCCAGCACCAGCATGAGCGCCGCGAGCAGGCCCGACCGGCGCCTCCAGGAACCCGTGCGTGACATCGCCCCGCCTCTCGTCTCGCCCACGCCGAGGTTCGGTGGGCGGCCAGCATCATCGACCCGTCCGGGTTTCCGTCAGTGTCGGCCGCACCGGGCCGCGCCACGTCATCCCCGGCGGACGAGATCAGGACGGCACCGCCCGATCGACCCGAGGGCGCCGCGGCGCCGCTTCACCCCTCGCGGATGATCCCGCCGCGCACCCGGCAGTTCGCCTACCCGAGACCGCGGCGCGCCGCTCAGCCCCGGGTCACCAGGAGATCGTGGGACACGCTGCGGTACCAGGCGGTCAGCGCCGAGATCGTGGCGGTCGACTTCAGCCGTACCCTGTCGATGGTCTTGGCCCCGCCGTAGGACCGGCCGTCCGGGCAGGGCGCACCCACCGTGGGGCCGACGGACGTGCCGGAGACCCCGCTGACCGCCCCGGTGAGCTTGAAGCCGACGACCCGGCCCTTCGGATCGGCGGCGGTGGCGGTGGCCGCGTCGTACGCGACGGACGAGCCCAGGTTGAGCACCGAGCTCTCCCTGATGTGGGTCACCACGATGGTCAGATGCTCGCGGGTGCCCCTCGGCGCGGTGTCCCAGCCGCAGACGACCGTGTAGGTGTCCTCGATCGACCGGCTGTGACTGAAGGTGACGCCGGCCGCGCGCGACTGCAGCATCGCGCCGCTCCAGCGGAAGGGCGTCCGCACGTCGCCCCCGCCGACGAAGCCGGTGCCCCGGTCGGGGTCGAACCTGACCGACGCGGACGCCGGCGTGGCGTACAGGAGGCCGGCGGCGAGGGCGACGCCGACTGCGGCGAGGGTCGAAACGAAGCGGGAGTGCATGTCTGTCTCCTGAAATGTGCCTGCGTGCGCCGACCGGCAGGCAGGCCGCGCCGCTCCCCGATGTGTGCACGCACAAGGTAACCGACAGATAATTACACAGATCATCACGACTTACCCTGAAAGGATGAATATCGGTGTAATTAACACACGCTCCGGCCGGCGGCGCCGTCTAGGCCGGTAGCCCGTCGAGGCGGGCGAGGACCTGGAGCATCACCTCGTCGGCGCCCGCGCCGATCGAGGTGAGCCGGGTGTCGCGCAGCAGGCGGGCGGTCCAGGTCTCCTCGAGATAGCCCATGCCGCCGTGGAACTGCAGGCACCGGTCGGCCACCTCGCGGATCAGCCGGCCCGCCTTGAGCTTCGCCACCGTGGCCAGGCGGGTGATGTCCTCGCCGGCCATCAGCGCCTCGCAGGTGATCAGGTTGTGGCTGCGAAGCAGCTCCACCTCGGCCTGCAGCTCGGTGAGGCGGAAGGCGACGTACTGCCGGTCGGCGAGCGGGCGGCCGAAGACGGTGCGCTCGTGGATGAACTTCCGGGTGCGGTCGAGGGCGTACTGGCACTGGCCGACGGTGGTGTAGGCGGCGAACATCCGCTCGGTGACGAACTGGCGCATCTGCTGCTGGAAGCCGCGCCCGGCCTCGCCGATGGTGTTGGCGACCGGCACGCGCACCGCGTCCAGGACCAGTTCGGCGGTGTCGGAGCAGCGGTTGCCGAGCTTGTCGAAGGTGCGCGCGACGCTGAAGCCGGGCAGGGCGGTGGGCACGACGATCTGCGACATCCCCCGGTAGCCGCCCTCGTCGGAGGTGCGCGCGAGCAGGCAGATCCAGTCGGCCTGCGTGCCGTTCGTGATGTAGATCTTGCGGCCGGTGATCACCCAGTCGTCGCCGTCGCGCACGGCGCGGGTGCGCAGCCGGGAGACGTCGGAGCCGATGTCCGGCTCGGTGACGGCGATGGCGGTGACCGCGGTGCCGGCGACGGCGGGCCTGAGGTAGCGCTCCTTCAGCTCGGCCGACCCGAACTCGTGCAGCGAGGGCGTCGCCATCATCGCCTGCACGCCGAGGGCCATCCCGACGCCGGTCGCGTGGATCCGCCCGTACTCCTGCGCGGCGACCATCTGGAAGCTGTGGTCGGCGCCCTCGCCGCCGTAGGCCGCGTCGTACTCCAGGCCGAGCAGGCCGAGGGCCGCGGCCTTGGGGAACAGGTCGTGCAGCGGCGCCCGCCCGGCCGCCTCCCACTCGTCGACATGCGGGTTGACCTCGGTGTCGACGAACCGGCGGATGCTTTCGGCGAAGGCACGGTGTTCCTCGGTGAGCCGCATACGCCGACCGTAGCGACGGCACACCGCAGAAACAAGCATGCTTGCTTGTTTTTCCCGGCTGTGCCAGTGTCACGTGGCATGAACCCGACCCCGAACGCCGAGACGCTGCGCGTCGGCAACTGCTCCGGGTTCTACGGTGATCGCCTCTCGGCGATGCGCGAGATGCTCGAGGGCGGCGATCTCGACGTGCTCACCGGCGACTACCTCGCCGAGCTGACCATGCTCATCCTCGCCCGGGACCGGATGGCCGACCCCGCGGCCGGCTACGCCCGGACGTTCCTCGCCCAGCTGCGCGACTGCCTGCGGCTGGCCCTGGACCGCGGCGTCCGCATCGTCGCCAACGCCGGCGGCGTCAACCCGCCCGGCCTGGTCGCCGCGATCCGCGAGCTGGGCCTGCCCGCCAGGATCGCGCTGGTGCGCGGCGACATGGCGCACGACCTGGGCCACCCGCCCTTCGGCCACCTCGGCGAGCGGGTGCTGGACCGGCAGGCCCAGCCGCTGCCGGGC
>NZ_JBEZXZ010000275.1:0-9428 GCF_040638275.1 Actinoplanes sp. NPDC026623
GCCGCGCCGGCGCCGCCCGGCCGGGGGCCCGCCGCCCGGCTCGCCGACGGCCCCGGCTGGCGGGCGCTGGCGTACCTGCTGCTGAAGCTTCCCGTCATGCTGCTGGAGTTGTACGCCGTCGCGGTGTTCTGGGTGGCCGGCCTGGCCAACCTGACGTACCCGTTCTGGTGGCAGTCGTTCCGCAGCCACCCCCCGGGCACGCACCTCGACCCGGTGCGGGTCATCACCCCGTTCGACTGGCTCGGCCACGGCCGCTTCACCGTCGCGACCTTCCCCGGCACCTTCGCCGTCCTCGCGGTCGGGGCCGGCATGCTGCTGGCCGCGCCGTGGGTGACCCGGGCCGTGGTGGCGGCCGACCGGCGGCTGATCCGCGGCCTGCTCAGCCCCGAGTCCTCGGCCAGGCGGCTGGCGGAGCTGGAACGGACCCGGGCGCTGGCGGTCGACGACGCCGCCGCCCGGCTGCGGCGCCTGGAACGCGACCTGCACGACGGCGCGCAGATCCGGCTCGCCACGCTGGCGATGAACCTGGGCATGGCGAAGAAGAAGCTCGGCGACTCGGGCGCGGTTCCGGACGCCGCCGCGGCCCGCGAACTCGTCGACGCCGCCCTGCACGGCGCCCGCGAGGCGATCAGCGAGCTCCGCGAACTGGCCAGGGGCATCCACCCGCCGGTGCTGGACAACGGCCTGCCGGACGCCCTGGCCGGCCTGGCCGCCGACAGCGCCGTCCCCGCGCGGCTGACCTGCGACCTGCCGGCCCGCCCGGCGCCGGCGATCGAGGCCATCGCCTACTTCTGCACCGCCGAACTGCTGACCAACATCGCCAAACACGGCGCCGCGAACACCATCACGATCGACCTGTCGGAGCGGGCGGGACGGCTGACGCTGACGGTCGCCGACGACGGCCGCGGCGGGGCCGACCCGGCCCGCGGCAGCGGTCTGGCCGGGCTCGCGCAGCGGGCCGCCGTCGTCGACGGCAGCCTGACGATCTCCAGCCCGCCCGGCGGGCCGACCCGCATCACCGTCGAGATGCCGCTGCACGCATGAAAGCATTCGACCGATGCGCATCGTGATCGCCGAGGACGACGCCCTGTACCGGGCCGGGCTGGCCCGGCTGCTGGAGGACGAGGGCCACCAGGTGTGCGCCGCGGTCGCCGACGGCGCCGCCCTGCTGGCAGCGGCCGACGAGCATCGCCCCGACGTGGTGATCACGGACATCCGCATGCCGCCGGCCTTCACCGACGAGGGGCTCCGGGCCGCCATCGGGCTGCGCCTGACCCACCCGGACACCGCGGTGCTGGTCCTGTCGCAATACATCGAGACCGTGTACGCGGCCCGGCTGCTGAGCGCCAGCCCGTGCGGCGTGGGCTACCTGCTCAAGGACCGGGTCTCCGATGTGGACGAGTTCATCGGCGCCGTGGCCAGGGTCGCGGCCGGCGGCACCGCGCTCGACCCCGAGGTGGTCCGCCACCTCCTCTCCGCCAGCCGGCGCTCCGGCGGCCTGGACCCGCTCACCGCCCGCGAGCGCGACGTGCTCGCCCTGATGGCCGAGGGCCGCTCCAACGCCGGCATCGCGACCGCCCTCGTCCTGACCCTGGGGACGGTGGAGAAGCACGTCGCCAGCATCTTCCCCAAGCTGGGCCTGTCGGCCTCCGAGACCGACAACCGGCGGGTGCTCGCGGTCCTGCGCTACCTGCGGTCCTGATATAACTTCCGGCTTGGGTTAGATGAGTTCCATGCTGCCCGTGACGACCTTCCACGAGCTGCTGCACGCCCTGGCCGCCGGCCTCTGCATCGCGCCAGTGCACGTGCACTACCTGCGGTACTACGCGCATCCGGGCATCGTCCTGATTCCGATACACGACGCGGCGACGAGATGCCGCCGCGGGTGCAGAGCTTCGTCGACACGGCCGCCGAACTCGGCCCCCGCGCCGTCGGCCAGCCCAGATAGTCCCCTCATCGGGTACGGCGCACCGCGATGCGCGTGGCGTATACGGCCGTGAGCGCGTCGAGAACGGCCAGGGCGGCGAGGAACGTCTCCTGCAGCCCGGCGATCGCGGAGACGTCGATCAGAAACGCGATCGCGACCAGGGCGACCATCACCCCGGCCAGCCGGAGCAAGGCCAGCCCGGACGCGAACCGGGCGAGCCCATGACCCCGGACGCCGCGGGCGAAGGCGCACAGGGTGAACAGGTACAGCACCGCGCCGATCGCGGCCGAGACGCCGATCACGATGAAGGTCGCCGCTTCCGCACCGGTCAGATGGCCGTCCCGCTGCTCGTTCCACACCATCACACCCAGCCGGGCCAAAAAGGCCTCGGCCAGGACGAGGATCCCGGTCAGCAACGCCAGGCCGGGGCTACGCCGGCGTTCGTCCGGTGGGGTCGTCATCTCGCCGAGGGCGGCGGATGTCCGCCGTGGAATCCGGAGTCGCTGCCCCAAGGATCATCCGGCATGCGGCATCCCCGTTCGACCTCGTAAACCGGCGCCCGCATGACGCCGTGGCGCCTACCGACTGTCCCCACAATCGATCCCGGGCGCAACCCCCGCCCACGGCTGTCGGGCGGGGTCCGGCACCATGATCGCTGTGATGTCGTGCAGCGGTCGGCTGTGGTGGATGGTGGGTCCCGTCGTTGGGACGTTGCTGGGCGTGGTCGACTCGGTCGTCAATCACGTACCGGTGGTGCTGGGTGAGGTCGGCACCGCGCGTGCCGAACGCGGCGGCTGGTCGCAGGCCGCGGAGTTCGCCAGCCTGGTCCTGGATGCCGGATGGGCCTGGGCGGCGACGGCCGTGCTGGCGGGCTGGCTGGTCAGCCGGCACGCGCCGCCGGTGGCGGAGATGCTGCGCGGCGCACTGGCGGGCGGCCTCGCGCTGGTGTTCGCCACCGCCGCCTACTACGGCGCGGACCTGTTGTTCGACGGCGGCGCCTGGTGGGGCATGGCGACCCGGTACTGGTTGATCGGCAGTGTGTTGTTCGGCCCGCCGCTCGGGGTCGCCGGCGCGCTGATCCGGCTTCCCGGCCGTACCGGGGTGGCGGCTGCGCTTGTCGTCCCCGCGGGCGCGGCCCTGCAGATGGCGCTCCTGCCTCCGCCGCCGGACAGCCTGATGGCGGAGCCGGTGCGGTGGAGCATCTGGATCGCGGCCGCGGCCGCCACCGTGCTGGTCGCCCGCGGGATCCGCGGCCGCAATCCACTGGCACCGCCGGCCGACTCGGGCGGGCCGCCGCGATAATGTCCGGCGACCGTCCACATCGCACACCGGAGGACCGTTGAGACGCATCGTCGCTGCTGCTGCTGCTCTGAGTGTCGCGTGCACGCTCGCGGGTTGCTCGCACGACAGGTCCACGGATCCGGTCACGGTGGCGTCCGGGGCGACCTGGAGTCTGGTGACCTTCCACAACGCCGACGGTGCCCTCTGTCTGGAGATCCGCGACGCCGCGGGCCGGGCCGGCGACGACTTCGGCGGCGGGTGCGGTGGGTGGAGTTCGCCGGACGCGGCCCACGCCGGGGATGCGTACATCGACGGGCCCGGCCCCGGCGACGGCGAATTCGCGTTCGGTCCGCTGGGGTCGGCGGTGACCACCGTCGAGGCCACGGCGCCGGGCCGGGAGCCGCTGGTGGCGCCGGCCCGGCCGCTGCCGGCGGGGGCGGGCGCGGCCAAGTTCTTCGTGCTGCCGCTCCCCGATGCGGCCACCGTGTGGACGTACACCGCCACGAACGCCGCGGGAGCGCCCGAACCGCTCGGGCTGTAGCGGCTACCAGGCCTTTGGCCATGAGCGGCGGGCAAAGGCCGGTGGCCCGGCGACCGCCGGATCCGTGGCATGCCAACTCGCCCGCCACCTGCCGGGCCCGCGGGCGAGGATTTCGCACACCTGGCCGGCCAACTCCGCAGGATCCTGGTTCCGCCACGGGGTATCGATCCGTACCGAATATCAGGGCGCCGCCGTTGCGCGAGCTTGACACGATCGACCGGATGCCGGGGGAACTGATCGTGATCGGGCCGATCCTGCTGCTCTGGTTGCCCATGTCGCGGGTGCCCCGGATCCGCCGGCTGATCGCCGTCGTCCTGGCCGTGCTGATCGCGCTGGCGGCCACGCTCGTCCACCTCCTGCCGCGTGCCGTCCTCGAGATCACCCTGGGCGGCCTGGTCCTGGCCCTGGTGACGGTCCTCTCCGGCCACCTGATGGAGCCGCGCCCGACCGCTGCGGTACGCCGGACCCGGGTGGCCGTGCCGGCCGGCCTCCTCGCCGGCTGGCTGCTGCTGGTGCTGTGTTGCGGCGCGATCGCCGTGCGGCCGGCACCGTTCTTCCCGACGACCGACGACGTGCTGCCGTTGCCCGCCGGACTGCGGGCCACGGCCCATCCGTTCGACGACGGAGACTGCGGCTCCGGAGCCTGCTTCCGGACGATCACGGTCTCCGGCCGCCCCGGCCAATCCGGCGCCGACCTGTACGCGGAACTGAAACGCCACGTCAAGGCGCACGGCTGGGGTGACGGGTGCCGCCCGGTCGGCTGGCTGCTGGACCACACCACGAAATGCGCCGAGCTGTCCGTGAAGGACGACCGGGCGACGATCACCCTCTCCGGCAGCCGGGACGACGACCGGCACATGGTGACGATCGGCTGACGGCTCAGCCGCGGCGCTGGAGCAGGGCGTAGACGTTGCTGTCGTGTATCTCGGTCAGGTTGATGAGGTCCCAGCCGAAGCGGGACAGGACCTCGGCGGCCGCGATGGCGGAGGCCTTGAAAAAGTCCGGGAGGCGCTGTCGGATCGGTGCAGAGGTGTTCGTTGTAGGGGTGAGCCGCCCGCCCGGGCGGGCACCCGAACCACAGGAGATGATCCGAGATGCAGTACCTGGTTTCTGTGATCGACGACTCGGCCGGCCTCGCCACCCCGGAGGAGGAGGCGGCCACCGACGCGTTCAACGACCGGCTCCAGGCGGGTGGCTACTGGGTCTTCGCCGCCGGCCTCGCGGCGCCCAGTTCGGCCACCGTCATCGACAACCGCGGCGGGCAGCCAATGTTCACCGACGGTCCCTTCCTGGAGTCGAAGGAGCATCTCGCCGGCTTCTGGATCCTGGAGGCCCCGGATCTCGACGTGGCGCTCAAGCTCGCCGCCGAGGGGTCGAGGCACTGCAACCGGAAGGTCGAGGTGCGACCGATCCTGTGAGCGAGGGCGACGTCCGCGAGGCGATCATCCGGGCGCACCGCGGGGAGTGGGCGCGGGTGGTCGCCACCCTGACCCGGCGCTTCGGTGATCTCGACATCGCCGAGGAGGCGGCGGCCGAGGCGTTCGCGGCCGCCGTCGAGCGGTGGCCGGCCGACGGCGTGCCGCCCAACCCCGGCGCCTGGTTGACCACCACCGCCGGCCGCAAGGCCATCGACCGGGTCCGGCGCGAGGGCAAGCGCGGCGACAAGCAGCGGGAGGCTCAGCTGTTGCGCGACGACGACCCGGCCGAGCCGCTCGACGCCATCGGCGACGAGCGGCTGCGGCTGATCTTCACCTGCTGTCACCCGGCGCTCGCGATGGAGACCCGCGTGGCGCTGACGCTGCGCATGGTCGCCGGCCTCACCGTGCCCGAGATCGCCCGCGCCTTCCTGGTGCAGGAGGCCGCCATGGGGCAGCGGATCACCCGGGCGAAGGCCAAGATCAAGGCGGCTCGCATCCCGTATCGGGTACCGGCCGCGGAGGATCTGCCGCCGCGCGTCTCCGGTGTGCTCGCCGTCCTCTTCCTGGTCTTCAACGAGGGCTACCTGGCGACCGGGCCGGGCACCGCTCCGGTACGGCACGACCTGACCGCCGAGGCGATCCGGCTCACCCGACTGGTCCATGCGCTCATGCCCGAGGACGGCGAGGTGACCGGGCTGCTGGCGCTGATGCTGCTCACCGAGGCCCGCCGCACCGCCCGCGTGTCGAGCGGCGGCGAACTGGTCACCCTCGGGGATCAGGACCGCGGGATCTGGGACGCGGCGCTGATCGCCGAGGGTCATCGGCTGGTGCGCGAGCGCCTGGCGACCGGGGTGGCCCCGGGTCGCTACCAGATCCTCGCCGCCGTCAACGCCGTGCACACCTCCGCCCGCGAGGTACGCGACACCGACTGGTCGCAGGTCGTCGCCCTCTACGACCAGCTGGTCCGCCTCGACCCCTCGCCGATCGTCGCCCTCAACCGGGCCATCGCCGTCGCCGAGCTGGACGGCCCGCAGGCGGCGCTGGCGGCCGTCGACCGTCTCGAGGACGACCTGACCGGCTACCACGCCTACCACGCGACCCGCGCCGACCTGCTGCGCCGGCTGGGCCGCAGCCGGCTGTCGCGCACGGCGTACGACAGGGCCATCGAACTGTCGGGCAACACCGCTCAGACCGCCTACCTGAGACGCCGCCGCGACCAGCTCGCGTAACGGCCGCGCTAGGGCCGGGGGTCCGGGAGCCGTTCCATCCGGGCCAGGCCGTCCCAGCCGCGCTCGCGCACCAGGTCCAGCAGCCGCGCCGCCCGCGGATCGGACTCGACGGCGAGTGCGTCCAGCAGATCGAACGGCAGGTCGTCGGCCACCGCCTCGCCGAGGTCGATCTCGCCGGAGTCGAATGCCCGCGCGTTCAGGCCGGCGATGATGTCGGCGGCCTCCACCAGGCGGGGGTCGTCGCTCGCGTCGCTTTCGAAGAGCTCCGACAGGAGCCGGTAGAGCCGCACGAGCTGCGGGTCGTCGAGCTGCGCGAGCTTGCCGGGCATCCAGTCGCGGACGTGATCGGGCCAGCGGGCCACCATCAGGATCCACCCGTCCCGCTCGACCCCCACCATCCGCTCCGACACCCCGATCTCCCGGAGCCGGTCGAGATAGGCGGCCACCTCCGGCGGGACCACCAGGCTGTCACCGGCGGCGAGCTGCGCGATCTGCTTGCGGCTGGTCTCGAGCCGTTCGACCTCCGCGCGCAGCTGGTTGTCGATCCCCCGTACCGCCTCGGCGAAGGTCGGCTCGTCGGCCTCGAGCAGCCGGCCGATCTGGGACAGCGGCACGCCCGCTTCGGCGAGTATGTGGATCTTGATGAGCAGCACGACCGCCGCCGGCCCGTACCGCCGGTAGCCCGAGGCGTCCCGCTCCGGCTCGGGCAGCAATCCGATCTGGTGGTAGTGCCGGACCGCACGCACCGTGACGCCCGCATACGCCGCCAGTTGACCGATCATCAACATGTTCCGATCCTGCCCTCACATTCCGGCTCAGGAGATCCTTCGACGGTAGGAGACACCGGCGAACAGGTACGCGACGACGAGCGCGCCTGCGCACCAGCCGACGGCGACCCAGATGCCGGCGCCGACCGGCTGACCGGTGAACAGGTCCCGAATGGCGTTGACGATCGAGGTCACCGGCTGGTGCTCGGCGAAGGCGCGCACCGGCCCGGGCATGGACTCGGTGGGCACGAAGGCCGAGCTGATGAACGGCAGGAAGATGAGCGGGTAGGAGAACGCGCTCGCGCCGTCCACGGACTTCGCGGTGAGGCCGGGGATCACGGCGACCCAGGTCAGCGTCAGGGTGAACAGGACCAGGATGCCGGCCACCTCGAGCCACGCCAGCACGCCCGCGCCCGAGCGGAAGCCCATCGCCAGGGCGACGAGGACGACGATGACGAGCGAGATCAGGTTGGCGAACAGCGAGGTCAGCACGTGCGCCCACAGCACGGCGGACCGCGCGATCGGCATCGACTGGAACCGTTCGAAGATCCCGCCCTGCAGATCCAGGAACAGCCGGTACGCGGTGTAGGAGATGCCCGAGGCGATCGTGATGAGCAGGATGCCGGGCAGCAGGTAGTTCACGTACGAGCCGGACCCGGTCTCGATCGCGCCGCCGAGGACGTAGACGAACAGCAGCAGGAACATGATCGGCATGACCGCGGTCGTGATGATGGTGTCCGGGCTGCGGAGGATGTGGCGCAGCGAGCGCCCCAGCAGCGCGGCGGTGTCGCCGGGAAAGTGCCTGTTCATCGTTGTTCCCTGTCTGTCCGGGCGCCGACGAGGGTGAGGAAGACGTCCTGGAGGGTCGGCTGCTTCTCGATGTACTCGACCTTGGCGGGCGGGAGCAGCCGCTTGAGCTCGTCGAGGGTTCCGTTCACGATGATCCGGCCCTCGTGCAGGATCGCGATCCGGTCGGCGAGTTGCTCCGCCTCGTCGAGATGCTGGGTCGTGAGCAGCACGGTCGTCCCGCCCGCGACGAGTTCCCTGATCGCCTGCCACACCTCGAGGCGCGCCTCCGGGTCCAGCCCGGTCGTCGGCTCGTCGAGGAAGATGACCGGCGGGTTCCCGATGAGGCTCATCGCGATGTCCAGCCGGCGGCGCATGCCGCCGGAGTAGGTCGCCACCCGCCGGGCGCCCGCCTCGGTCAGCGAGAAGCGCCCCAGCAGCTCGTCGGCGATCGCGGCCGGGTTGCCGAGGTGCCGCAGCCTGGCGATGAGTACGAGGTTCTCCCGCCCGCTGAGGATCTCGTCGACCGCCGCGAACTGCCCGGTGAGGCTGATGGACTCGCGGACGTCGGCGGCCCGGGTCGCGACGTCGAAGCCGTTGACCCGTGCGGTGCCCGCGTCGGCCTTGAGCAGGGTGGACAGGATCCTCACCACCGTGGTCTTGCCCGCGCCGTTCGAGCCGAGCAGGGCGAAGATGCTGCCCCGTGCCACGTCGAGGTCGACGCCGCGCAGCACCCGTAGTTCCTTGTATGACTTCTCCAGGCCCCGCACGTGGATCGCGGGCCCCGGAACCTGTTCGGTTGCCGAAGGGATGCTCATGACGGGCAGCATCAAGGGTTGACGCTACGTCAGAGTCAAGCCGCGGAGCGGATTTGATCAGCCGGGCTAGGGTTCCGCGCGGAGGTGGTCGATGGCCGAGGTGGTGCTCGCGTACGACCGGCCATCGCGACTGGACGGTCGCGTGCTGGATCTGGGCCGGGCCGCCGTGCCCGGGCCGGCGCCGTTCTTCGACGGCTGGGTGGCCCGGCCGGGGCTGGTCGCCGCGGTGCTGCTGGCGGTCGCCGCGGTGGCCCGGTCGCGATACTTCCAGCCGGCCGCGGCCCGGCTGCTCGACCCGGTCCTGACCAGTGGCGACGGCCGGCTGCGCCTGGAGTCCTTCTCGTCCTGCGGCGGCGTCCACGCGCGGGCCGACCTGCTGCCCGAGGCGCTGCGCGACGTACGCTCCGAGCCCGGCACCACCAATGTGGACCTGAACCGGGAAGTCCGCGACGCGTTGTCGCGGGTGAGTGACCGCGACGAGTTGCGCCTGAGCGTCGGCGCCGGCGGCCTGGCGGTGGTCACCCGGGAGACGGCGGCCTTCGAGCGCAGGGTCACGCTCCCGGACCGCTGGCTCAAGGGCCTCGGCGAGGCGGCCCTGTCGCAGGCCGGCATGCGGGTGGCGGCGACGGCCGGCCCGGCCGCGGCGCGCCGCCTCCTGGCC
>NZ_JBEZXZ010000276.1:0-9376 GCF_040638275.1 Actinoplanes sp. NPDC026623
CACCGCGACCGCCGCGACCGCCGCGCCCGCGCCGGCCCCGGCGGCCTTGATCCACCACGGCGGGTCGCCGTCGAGGAGCAGGGCCGCGAGGGCGAGGATGACGATCAGGCCGGGGAGGATGAACGCGGCGCCGCCGACGAGCGCACCGAGGCGTCCGCGCACCCGCCAGGCGCAGAAGACGGCCAGCTGGGTGGAGGCGGGCCCCGGCAGCAGGTTGCACGCCGCGATGGCGTCCTCGAACTCCCGCTCGTCGAGCCACCGGCGATCGGTGACGCACAGCTTGCGGAGCAGGGCGATGTGCGCGGGCGGACCACCGAAGCCGATGCATCCGATTCGCCCCCACTGCCGGAGCACCGTCGAGAGCGGGACCTGTGGCGGCTGACCGGACGACGATCGGCTGCCCTCCCCCGGACTGATCGTCACGTCAGGCAGCGGCCGGCCGGGCAGCCCAGGTGGGCGGTGCAGGGGTCGGCGTGCAGGCACGGCGGAGGCGCTGTGGCCTCACGGCCTGGGGTGTCACCCATCGGCCGAGAATACATCAAACGGATTTGATGCAATAGCTCAACTCGGGGCACGGCAGAGGCGGTACCGATTGGTCAGGCCGAGTCCTCCAGCGACCAGTCGCGGACCTCGGGCATGTCCTCCAGGTGCTCGACGATGTACGCCTCGTGCCGGGCGAGCTGCGATTCGCACCAGGCCTTGAGCTCGGTGGCGCCGCGCGGCAGCCGCTTGGCGTTGTTGATCGCGTCCATCACCAGGTGGTAGCGGGACGCCTTGTTACGCACGGTCATGTCGAACGGGGTGGTCGTGGTGCCCTCCTCGATGAAGCCCCGCACCCGGAACCGGTCGGCGTCCGGCCGGCCGTGCACCAGTTGGTGGATCGCGCCGGGGTAGCCGTGGAAGGCGAAGATCACGTCGACGGTGTCGGTGAACAGTTCGGTGAACTGGGTCTCGCTCATGCCGTGCGGGTGGTCCTTGGGCCGGGGCAGCGTCATCAGGTCGACGATGTTGACCACCCGGGTCCGGAAGCCGGGCAGCTTCTCCTTGAGGATCTGCGCGGCGGCGACCGTCTCCATGGTGACCACGTCGCCGGCGCAGGCCAACACGATGTCGGGATCGCTGGTGTCGTCGTCGGTGCCGGCCCACTCCCAGATCCCGGCGCCGCGGGCGCAGTGCTCGATCGCCTCGTCCATCGTCAGGTACTGCAGCTGCGGCTGTTTGTCGATGACGATCAGGTTGATGTATGAACGCGACCGGAAGCAGTGGTCGGCCACCGACAGCAGCGTGTTGGCGTCCGGCGGCAGATAGACCCGGGCGACGTCGCCGCGCTGGGTCAGCACCACCTGGATCAGGCCGGGTCCCTGGTGCGAGAAGCCGTTGTGGTCGTTGCGCCAGGCGGTCGAGGTCAGCAGCACGTTCAGGCTCGGCACCGGCGCCCGCCACGGCAGGTGCCGCGACTCCTGCAGCCATTTGCCGTGCTGCACGGTCTGCGAGGCGCTGACCATCGCGAACGCCTCGTAGGTGGCGAACATGCCGTGCCGGCCGGTGAGGTTGTAGCCCTCCAGCCAGCCGTGACAGTTGTGCTCGGAGAGCACCTCCATCACCCGGCCGTCGCGGCCGAGCGCGACGTCGTCCGGGGTGACCCGTTCCATGAACGCCCGGTCCGAGACCTCGAAGACCGCGCCGAGCCGGTTGCTGTTGGTCTCGTCCGGGCAGAACAGCCGGAAGCTGTCGGGGTTGCGGGTGTAGACGTCGCGCATCATCTCGCCGAGCTTGCGCGTCGACTCCGCCCGCGACGCGGCGGGCGAGACCACCTTGACGGCGTAGTCGCGAAAGTCGGGCAGATCGAGCGCGCGGGTGAGCAGGCCGCCGTTGGCGTGCGGGCTCGCGCTCATCCGCAGCTCGCCCTCGGGCGGCAGCGCCCGTACGGCCGACGCCGGCGCACCCGAGGCGTCGAAGAGCTCGTCCGGACGGTACGAGCGCAGCCAGCGCTCCAGGATCGCGAGGTGTTCCCGATTTTCGCGTACCCCGGACAGCGGCACCTGGTGCGAGCGCCAGGTGCCGGTGACCCTGATCCCGTCCACTTCGGCCGGTCCGGTCCAGCCCTTCGGCGACCTCAGAATGATCATCGGCCAGTGCGGGCGGGTCCCGTCCCACTCCCCGGTGCGGGCGTCGTGCTGGATCGCGCGGATCCTGCCCCACGCCTCGGCAAGAGCCGCCGCGAAGCGCAGGTGCATGCCGGGCAGGTCGTCGCCCTCGACCTCGATCACGTCGTAGCCGTGACCGTGCAGCAGATCACGAACCTCGGCCGGGTCCTTGCGGGCCAGCACGGTCGGCCCCGAGATCTTCGCCCCGTTGAGGTGCAGGATCGGCAGCACCGCGCCGTCGCGGGCCGGATTGAGGAACGAGACGCCCTTCCACGCACCCTCCAGCGGCCCGGTCTCGGCCTCGCCGTCGCCGACGACCGCGATGGCGAGCAGGTCGGGGTTGTCCATCACCGCGCCGAAGGCGTGGACCAGCACGTAGCCGAGTTCGCCGCCCTCGTGGATCGAGCCGGGGGTGGTCACCGACACGTGGCTGGGGATGCCGCCGGGGCTGGAGAACTGCCGGAACAGCCGCAGCATGCCGGCCTCGTCCTGGCTGATCTTCGGGTAGACCTCGGTGTAGGTGCCCTCCAGGTAGCCGGCGGCGACCAGTGCCGGACCGCCGTGCCCGGGCCCGGCGAGGTAGATGGCCTGCTGGTGGGTGAGGCGGATCAGCCGGGACACGTGTGCGTAGATCAGCGACAGGCCGGGGCTGGTGCCCCAGTGCCCGAGCAGCCGCGGCTTGATGTGCGCCGGAGCCAGCGGCTGACGCAACAGCGGATTTCCCTGCAGGTAGATCTGGCCGATGGTGAGGTAGTTGGCGGCCCGCCACCAGGCGTCCAGCCCGGCGAGTTCCGTCTCGTCGGGTGCGGCGAGGGTATCCAGCAGATCGGAGACAACGGCGGTCACGGTTCGTCCCTTCGAAGGATCTCGACTTCGCAGATCTCGGTCTGCCCGGCAACCGTAAGTCTGGCCAGGACAGACGTCACAGGGCCAGAAGCCGTAGCCACTGGGACTTTCGGCCCCATGACAAAGCGGGTCACATCGGCGGTTCTCCCTCCAGTATCTCGGCCAGCGGACGGCGCGGGCTGGCCGGAGCCGGCGTGCCATAGCCGAGCCGAATCACCATCTGCGCCCATTGATCGGCATCGGTACGCGTCAGCAACGCGCGAATGGCCGGCACCTCCACCGGTTGGCTGATCGGCGTGGTGGCCAGGTGCAGGCAGGTGGCCACGAGCAGAACGCGTTGCAGCGCCTGGCCGGCGCGTACCCATTCGCGCTGCCCGTCGCCGTGCGTGGCGAGCACGGCGATGGTCGGGTGGGTCTCGAAACGCTCGGCGGTTCGCCATACCTGCGGCTGCATCAGGCCGAAGTCGCGCATCGGCATCCGCTCCAGCGCGTCCCAGGGCCCGATCGCCGCCGGTGGGATGCCGTCCCGGCGGCTGGGTGCCGGCTGGGTCCATCGGCCCAGCTCCGCCCGGTACCCGCCATGAGCGCGGAGCCGCTGCTCGGCCACCCGGCCGAGCCCGAGAATCGCGTCGCGGCTCACCGCGCCCGCGATGGTGAGCGTCGCCCCCTCGTCCGACGCCGCCTTCGTGATCTGCTCGATCGCATCGGCGGGTACCACCGCCGAGGCCAGTGGGCGACGGTGGGTGTGCCGCTCGGCGATGGCGTCGGCGAGGACCCGCAGGCCGGCCGGAGGCGGGGACGGCCGGGCCAGCCTGATCCGCGCCACCAGGTCCGGTTCGCCGGATTCGGGGAAGAGGCTCAGGCCGGGCATCCAGCCCTCCCGGCGGATCGCCAGCCGCAGGGTGAAGACCGCCGCGCCGACGCTGATCAGCATTTCCCTGCCGAGAGGATCGAGCTCGCGGAGCTGCCGCTCACGATCGACGAAGACCTCGACGGCGCTGCCGGTGGCCCGGAAACGCCACGGCTGGCTGTTGTGCAGCGACGGCGAAAGAGACGCCGCCTGCACACATCTGGGGAGCATCCGCTCGTCCGGGCCACCCGACACTGCCGTCATGACAGATTCCTCCGTTCGACCGTGGGCCATTCATGACCCGTCGGCCGGATATGCGTAGAGCTCGACGAGCCGGTGCCGCGCCGCCTGCAGGCGATCCGCGACGAGGTCCAGGAACCGGGTCGTCAGCTCCCGCGCCAGGTCCGGGTCCTCGTCGATCAGCGTGCGAACGTCGGCGGCGTCGAACTCGACGGCTCGAATGTCGTCGGCGACGACCGCGCCGAACCGCCAGCGGCCGGGCTTCAACAGCCAGGACCAGCCGACGACCTCGCCCGGGCCGATCTCCTCGATGAGGATGTCGCCGCGGCCCGGCACGTGGAAGTCGAGGGCGACGCGGCCGGAGTGCACGAGCCAGAAGCGGGTCGCTGGGGTGTCCTCGCGGCACAGCCGGACGCCGCTGGCGTGGAACACCGGCCGGCCGGCCGTCGCGAGGCGATGCAGCGATCCGGCGGGCAGGTCGGCGACGAAGTCGTGCACGGCGATCAGGTCGAAAGTGCTCAGTGAGGACACGTCCCCTCCCTCTGAATCCTGCGCGCGAGGCCTGCGCGGCAGGGCCCGTCTAGTAGGTGATCGATCCGGGGACGACGTGGGTGGTGTCGTCGAGGTCGTAGTCGAGCTTGCCGGCCACCTCGACGACGCCGGCGACCTGGCGCGTCAGCCGGACGGCCAGGTCCGCCGTCGTCCTGCGATCGACCCGTCCGCTCAGCGTCACGACGCCCTCGGCGACCTCGACGGTCACCGTCTTCGACTCGTCGGCGAAGAAGGCGCGCAGGACGCCGCCCTCGATGTCCTGCAGGATCTCGTCATCCGGACGCAGGTGGACCTTCAGCAGGTCACCGCGGGACACGATGCCGATGAGCCGGCCCAGGTCGTCGATGACGGGCAGGCGCTTGACCTCCTCGGTGTCCATCAGCCGGGCCGCCGCGACGATCGGCGTGTCCGCAAGGACGACGACGGGCGGGCTGCTCATCAGATCAGCGGCGATGCCGGCCAGCGCCTTACCGCGCTCACCGCGCCTGCGGCGTCCCTCGAACAGCCGCGGTTCCTCGTTGCCCGCGTACTCGATCTTGCGAAGCAGGTCGGCTTCGGAGACCACGCCGGTCACCCGCTGGAAGTCGTCCACCACCGGCACCGCGCTGAAACGGTGACTCACCAGCAGGTCGACCACGGACCGGTAGGAGGCGTCCTGCCGCACGGACACGACCGCCTTGGTCATCACGTCTTCCACATTCCAGGTCTTCATCACAGCCCTCCTCTCATCAGCCGCCATCCACGTTATGGGCCGGTTCTCCGTGGGGTCAGGGCCGATCGACCTCTGTCCGCGGGTCCACCGGGTTGGGACGGCTCGGTCGCAGGCGTCGCTCGCTCGGCCCGCTCCTTGATTCCGCGCAGCATCCGGCGTTCCATGATCATGCTGCCGGGCTCCATCACCAGGCGGTTCACGAGCCGGCCCCGCCACGACGCATCCGGCGTGGCGATTCGATTGCGGCTCACCAGTCGTGTCGCCGACGCGTCGCCGTGCAGGTCGAAGATCCATACCCAGTTTCCGTCGACCGACCGAAAGGCCAGCGTCCGCCCCGGATCACAGATCTCGATCCGCATTCCAGGCCCGTTCGGCCCGAGCGGCAGCACGTCGCCGACCGCGAGGCCTTGAAACTGCGGCAGGATCTCGTCGGCGCTGTGCATGTCCAGGCCGAACAGGTTCTCGATCCAGTCGTACGTGTACGCGCCGCCTCGACCGCTGCCCATCTGCACCAGCCAGGGCCAGACAGCCATGGGCGGGGCGTCGATCGTGACAGCTCGAGTCGATTGCAGATCGGGCTCGGCGACCAGTTCGTCGCCGGGCAGCGGGCCACCGGCTTCCGCCTCCATGGCGCCCCAGGTGAGGTACCAACGGCGCGCGGCGGGCGAGTAGGCCGCGGCCGCCGCGGCTGCGGCGGCCATCAGCAGTGGTGTCTTCATCGGGTCAGCACGACCTTGAGTGCCCCGGTACGGGTCGGGTCGGCGAAGACGTCGTAGGCCTCGTCGAACTCGTCCAGCCCGAAGCGGTGGGTGACCATGTGCCCGAGGTCGAGCTGCCCGGCGACGAGCATGTCGAGCAGTTTCGGTGTCGAGTACGTGTCCACCAGGCCGGTGGTGATGGTGACGTTGCGGATCCACAGGTCTTCCAGGTGCAGCGTGGCCGGCTTTCCGTGCACGCCGATGTTGGCGACGTGACCCCCGGGCCGGACGAGCGTGGTGCACAGCTCGAAGGTCTGCGGGGTGCCGACCGCCTCCATCACCACGTCGGCGCCGAGGCCGCCGGTCAGCGCCCGCACCGCGGCGAGCGGGTCGCCGGCGCCCACCTGGACGGTGGTGTCCGCGCCGAACATCTTGGCCGCCTGCAGACGGCTCTCGGCTTTGTCGACGACGACGATGTGTGCGGGCGAGTAGAGCCGCGCGGTGACGATCGCGGCGAGCCCGATCGGGCCCGCGCCGACGACCACGACGGTGTCACCCGGGCGCACCTTGCCGTTGAGCACCCCGACCTCGTAGGAGGTCGGCAGGATGTCGGCGAGCAGCACCGCCGACTCGTCGCTGACCTGCTCCGGCAGCTTGTAGGTGGACAGGTCGGCGAACGGGATCCGGGCGTACTGCGACTGCACCCCGTCGACGAGGTGACCGAGGATCCAGCCTCCGCCGCCGCGGCACTGCCCGTAGGCGCCCTCGCGGCAGAACCGGCAGATCCCGCAGGCGGAGATGCACGAGGCGAGCACACGGTCGCCCGTCGCCAGGCCGGCGACGGCGCTGCCGGTCTCGACGACCGTGCCGACCGCCTCGTGACCGAGTACCCGGCCGGGCTCGACCTCGGGCACGTCGCCGCCGAGGATGTGCAGGTCGGTGCCGCAGATGGTCACGGCGTCGACGCGGATGACCGCGTCGCGGGGGCCCTCGATCCGCGCGTCGGGAACGTCGGTCCACGACCGCTTGCCGGGCCCGCCGTACACGAGACCTTTCATGACAACCTCCTCATCGATCGACTTCCGTCACCCCAACACTCGCCCTGACCCGGCCCGGGCGTTAGGGACATCCGGCCCTACTCGGCGGGCCTGACGCGGGGTTACCACGGAAAGGACGACTCCACCGCGAGCGAATGGGGCGAGGACGCATGACCAGGTACGTGTACGACTTCATGGAGGGCAACAAGGACCTCAACGGCCTGCTCGGCGGCAAGGGCGCCAACCTCGCCGAGATGACCCGGATGGGCCTGCCGGTGCCGCCCGGATTCACCATCACCACCGACGCCTGCCGCGAATACCTGCGTACCGGTGCGGTGCCGCCCGGCCTCTTCGCCGAGGTCACGGAGCACCTGCGGCTGGTCGAGCAGAGGATGGGCAAGTCGCTCGGTGATCCGGGCGACCCACTGCTGGTGTCCGTGCGTTCGGGCGGCAAGTTCTCCATGCCCGGCATGATGGACACGATCCTCGACATCGGCCTGAACGATGCCAGCGTGACCGGACTCGCCGCGCAGAGCTCCGACGAGCGCTTCGCCTGGGACTCCTACCGGCGCCTGATCCAGATGTTCGGCAAGACGGTCTTCGACGTGCCCGGCGAGGACTTCGAGACCGAGCTCGCCATCGCCCGCACGTCCGCCGCGGTGGCCTCCGACGCGGAGCTGAACACCGCGCAGCTGCAAGACCTGGTGGCCGTGTACAAGAAGGTCTTCCAGGCACATACCGGCTGCGACTTCCCACAGGCCCCGCACGAGCAGCTCTTCCTCGCCATCGCCTCGGTCTTCGAGTCCTGGAACTCCGAGCGCGCCGTGCTCTACCGGCGCCAGGAACGCATCCCGCAGGACCTCGGCACCGCGGTCAACGTGATGGCGATGGTCTTCGGCAACCGCGGCGAAGGCTCCGGCACCGGCGTGGCGTTCACCCGCGACCCGGCGACCGGCCGTCGCGGCAGCTACGGCGACTACCTGCGCAACGCACAGGGCGAGGACGTCGTCGCCGGGATCCGCAACACCGTCGGCCTGAGCGAGCTGGCGGCGATCGACCCGGCGAGCTACCAGCAGCTGTTGTCGGTCATGCAGCGGCTCGAGCAGCGCTACCGCGACCTGTGCGACATCGAGTTCACCATCGAGAACGGCAAGCTGTGGATGCTGCAGACCCGGGTGGGCAAGCGCACCCCGGCCGCCGCGTTCGTGATCGCCGCGCAGCTCGTCGACGAGGGCACCATCACCCTCGACGAGGCCCTGCAGCGGGTGACCGGGGCGCAGCTGGCCCAGCTGATGTTCCCCAGCTTCGACACCGGTGCCGCACCGGCGCCGGTGACCAAGGGGGTTCCCGCCTCGCCCGGCGCGGCGGTCGGCGCCGTCGTCTTCGACTCGGCCACGGCCGCCGCGGCGACCGGTCCGGTCATCCTGGTGCGCCGGGAGACCAACCCCGACGACCTTCCCGGCATGATCGCCGCCCAGGGCATCCTGACGGCGCGGGGCGGCAAGACCAGCCACGCGGCGGTCGTCGCCCGCGGCATGGGCAAGACCTGCGTCTGCGGCGCCGAAGACATCGTGGTCGGCGAGGGCGCGCTGATCGTGAATGGCAGGACGGTCCGCGCCGGGGACATAATCTCCATCGACGGCACCACCGGTCACGTCTATCTCGGCGCGGTCCCCGTCCACCCCTCCCCCGTCGTCCGCTACTTCGAGGGCGCGCTGACCGCACACGGCGACCCGCTGCTCGCCGCCGTGGAACGCCTCATGATCCACGGCGACTACCGCGCCCGGCTCGACGTGCACGCGAACGCCGACACCGGCACCGACGCGGCCCGGGCCCGCAGGTTCGGCGCCACCGGCGTCGGCCTGTGCCGGACCGAGCACATGTTCCTCGGCGACCGCCGGCTGCTGGTGGAGCGTCTGATCCTCGCCGCCGACGACGCCGAACGGCAGGCCGCGCTCGCCGAGCTGCTGCCGTTGCAGCGCGCCGACTTCATCGACCTGTTCGACGCCATGGACGGCCTGCCCGTGACCGTGCGGCTGATCGACCCGCCGCTGCACGAGTTCCTGCCCTCCCTGGAGGACCTGACCGCCCGGGTGGCCCGCGCCGAGGCGCTGGGCGACGACCCGGGCCACGACGGCGTGCTGCTGGCCGCGGTGCGCCGGATGCACGAGGAGAACCCGATGCTCGGGCTCCGCGGCGTACGCCTCGGCCTGGTGATCCCCGGCCTGTTCGCCATGCAGGTCCGGGCGATCGCGCAGGCCGCCGCGGCGCGGGTCGCCGCCGGCGGCGACCCG
>NZ_JBEZXZ010000277.1:0-9315 GCF_040638275.1 Actinoplanes sp. NPDC026623
GCCGCAGCACGTGAATGCTGCGGCGGCGCTTCACTACTTCACGGACGACGGATCGAGGTCAACCGTTGCCCGGCCATCCGCTCAGATACTCGTCGAACGTGGGGCCCGTGAGCGACGAGTCGCCGATTTCAACATAGGGGCCTTCCGGAGGGTCGTCCTCGACCATCTGGTTGTACCGTTCGCTGAACTCCCGGACGGACTCCAGATGGTGGCCGACATGATCGGCCAGGAACTTCCAGACCGAGCGGGTCAACCCGGACTGACGCCAATTCGGCTCCTTGGCGCCCACCGCGAAATAGACGATCTGATCGTCGTCGTTCTTGATTGCCTTGCCGAGCCAAATGTGGACGCGGCAGTCCACGCAGAGGAGATATCCGTATTCGCTCACGGTCACCTCTTCCCTGTGGTTCGTCGCGTAGGACTTCGCCGCCCCGCGCTGGTCAACACCTTAGGTGCCCTTCTGGATGAGAACCGACTGGGGGATGCCGCCCGTGGTGGTCGGCGTCGACGGGACGACCGAATCGCCGGCGGTCTCGTCGCCCTTCGAGTTCCGGATCCGGACGCGGACGTTCTTGAAGGGAGCCGTACGACCGTGTCTCGTGATGGCCGCGCGGAACTTCGCCAGGTATTCCTCGAACTGCGCCGGGCTGATCTCGCTCTGGATCACGACCTCGCCGTCGCCCTCGACCTGATCCGCGCCCTTGGACAGGTTCTGGGAGAAGCTGTTGTACGTCCCCTTGATCGTCTTCACCTCGCGTCTCAGGACGACGTTCCCCTCCTCGTCGGTGAAGGTCTGGCAGAGGTGCGGTATCGACATGGTCGACCGCATCCGACTGAACATGATCAAGAGAGACGGTGGTACGCGAGTGTCAAGCATCAGCCGTGACGGGACAACGCGTCAACGCGTCGCGTTGCCGAATTGCTCTCTTTTGGATCAAGGCGCCGCTGGCTCGGCGCGACCGTGACCGCTCGGCCTACTGGCGGCCTCCGGCTGCGGCATCGGCCGGCGCGGCGGTCCGCACCAACAGCGACGGGATTCAATAATCGGCTCTCTTGCGACGTCCACTCTTACTGCACTTGCCGTCGAGCAGGGAAGGTATCGCTGGATACCAATCTTCACTAGCTTCGCGGTTGGTGCCGCGGCCGGATTCACCGGGTACTTCAAGTTCCGAGAGAGAGGCTTCTATCTCCAACAAACAGCCGACGCCATTGAACACGAGTACTCTGCCGTCGAATTGTCCATCGGGCCTTACCGCACTCAGTCAAGTGGTGACGCCCTCGCAGTCTTCGTTGCCGAGGTCGAACGCCTGCGACTGGAGCAGCGCAAGCGGGAGCAGAGTCTTGACCAGCCCTCAGAGGGAACGCCTGGAGACCGCGGGGAAGCCTAGAGCACGTGTGGCCGGTCGGCAGTGCGCAGTACGCCATCCGGGCAGCCAGGTTGCCAACCATTGCAAGCAACGGTCGCCAGCCACAGACGGCCTGAGCCGCGGACGCATGCCCGACTAAATCGTCCTCATCTTCGTCTAGAGCACGGGTCACCGCCTGTCCCGCCGCGCCATCCCCATGCCAGTAGCGTGGACCTACGAGGGGCGCCAACGGGCACGTACGGGCATGAGCACACCGGCCCGGGGCAAGCGTTGTGCACGACGTCGACCACGCGGGGCGTTCCTCCAAACCTGATTACGCAAGTTCGATTATCGTCGCCCTCAGAGCGCCAAGGCCCAGGTCAGAGGATAGTTCCTCGACCTGGGCCTTCGTCGTTCAAGGGCCTGGCCAACCTTGCGAGCCCTCTCGCTCAGCCCTCGGGCGACTCGCCGTTTGTTCCAGCCGCCGGGCCATCCTGACCCTCGGCGCCTTCGTACGGCCAGCTCGGCGACCGAGGCGATCTGGCGGTCCCGCTCGTCGGCCCGCCGATGGATCAGTGCGGCCGCATCGTCGAGCGACCCACCGACACGTCAGGCCCATGACGCGGGGCGCCCGGGGAGCCGGCACGGTGTTGCCGGGTGCCGCAAGGCGCACCGAACCGAGCCCGCCCGACCCGCTGTCAGAGCCCCTTCATCCCGCCCGGAAGCGTGATGGCGGTCACCGTCGCCGATGCTATTCGGCCCTTGAGCACCATCGAATTCCCGGCTGAGAGCGCGAGGTTTCCTGGCAGATCGGCCTCAGGCCGGTCGGAGTCGTCGGAAGCCGGCGGGCCACAGCCCGCCGGCTTCCGTGCGGTCGGTTGCCGATGGATCAGGAGAGGCTCAGCTCCTTGATCCGCTCGGCCGGCTCGACGCCCTGGTAGACCTTGACCGCGTCGACATCGCCCGGGAACCAGTCGGTGTCGTGGTCGTCCCAGCGCGCGCGGCCGAGGGTGAACGTCCCGTCGGCGTTCCACGGGGTCGCCGTGAAGGTCGCCGTCGCGGCGGGCTCGCCGTTGATGTAGAGCACCATGGCGCCGGTTCCGGCGTCGTAGCTCGCCGCGAGGTGGATCCAGGTGTTCAGCGCGGCACCCGCCGGACCTTCGGCCAGCGCGGTCCCCGGCTCGGCCACGTCCGAGTTGGTGAGCGTGAACCGCCAGCAGCCACCGCATTGGTAGGAATACTGCAGCAGGAACCGGCCGGCATGCGCCCCCTCCTGGCTGAGCACGGTGTAGTTGGCGTCGGACCGGGTGATCCGCGCCCAGGCGGCCACCGTGAACGACTGATCGGTACGCAACAGCGCCGGGCTGGTGACGATGGCGCTGCTGCCGTTGAGGCGGACCGCGCCGATGTCCCCGGAGTCGTTGTGCCCCGGGTAGGTGTACGCGGCGCCACCGGCGAGGGTGCCGTGATGCTCGTGCGAGGTCCAGTCCTTGGCGATCGTGGTGTCGCTGTCGTCCTCGAACTGCCAGTCGGCGAGCAGTTCCGGCGCCGCCAGGTCCTCCATCTCCGCCTCGTTGGGCGCCCGGTTCCATACCCGGACGTCGGCGATGTCGCCGGCGAACCAGGTGCTGCCGCGGCTACGGCCGATCCAGGTCGCGCCGTTCACGTCGTTGAAGGTGGTGAGCCCGTCCTTCGACGTGTCGGGCACCCCGTTGACGTACAGGGTCAGGGTCTTGAGCTCGGCGTCGTAGACGGCGGCCAGATGCGTCCAGACGCCGGCCTGGGCCGGCTTCGAGGACAGGGCGTTCTGCATGACGGCCGTGCTGGACGGACCCGTCGGCATCTGGGCCAGCCACCGGTCGGTGGACTTCTGGTACTGGAAGTACAGCGACGCGAAGCTGCCGTTGGAGTCCCGGGTGAAGACCGTCCGGTCGGCGGACTTGTCGGTCAACCGCACCCAGGCGGCCACCGCGAAGCTCTGTGTCGTGTTGGTCCGGAGCTCCGTGCTGGCGAAACTGCTGGCGCCGTTGAACCCGCCGGCCTTGCCACCCACGAGGCGCCCGGCGCTGCTGGCGACGTCGGTCAGTGCCGCGTTGTGCCGGGTACGCCCGGCGCCGGTGCCCCAGCCGGTGTCGTACGCCGTGTCGGCGTCGTCGTCGTCGAACTCCCAGACCGCGACGGGGTTGTCGTCGGGCTCGGTGCCACCGGTCTGGTCGTCGACGATCCAGTCGATTTCGTCGATTTCGTCCCGGACCTGCCGGGCCAACGCCGCGTAGTAGAGGTTGTTCGGGTACTTCGAGGTGCCGGAGGTGAACAGGAAATCGCTGTTGACGGTGTCGGAGTCCTCGGTGAGGTCGGTGGAGACCGCGGCCGCGAAGTTGATCGTTCCGTCCGAGTACCCCTGCAAGGCGGCCGTGCCGTCGTTGCCGAGGATGTATTCGTTGATCAGCTTTCGGGCGGCCTCCTGCACCGCGCTGTGCGTGCCGGCGAAGGGCGGCAGCGTTGCCACGTATACCTTGATCCCGCCGGTGCGGCTGGGTAGCCGGACCGCCGCGTTCGAGGCGTCGTCGGTCTTGAATCGGCGCAGCTGCGCGGTGAGCGCGAGCAGCTTCTTCTTCACCGGATCGGCGCAGGCCTCGGCCGTGGTGGCGGTGCAGGCCAGCAGGTCGCTGGACCCGGCCGAGATGACCGCGCTGCGCACGTTGGCCTGGCCGAGGATCGCCCGGTCCACCAGGGCGGTCGCGTTCTCCGGCAGGGTGCCGTTGGCCGCCGGCAGCTGAGCCTGGTTGCTCCAGCTGCTGCTGCCCAGGTTGAGCACACCCATCGGAACCTTGCCGTTGCCCTGCTCGGCGGTGGCGAACGCCTCCGCGAGCCGGCTGTTGAGCTGGCTGATGCCGTCGCCGCCGGCCGTGTCGGAGTTCACCGTCTGGTCGCCGAAGAGCACCATCGCGCCGGCCGGGTCGGTCGTCGAGGTGGTGACGTCGATCCCGGACAGGAACGGATGACCGTTGATGGCGAAGGTGGTGAAGCCGGTGGCTGCCGACTCACCGGTGTGGTCGACGTTGTCCGCGGCGCTGACGTAGATCGGCGTCTTGGCGTCGCGGTGGCCGGACAACGCCGTGACGGTGCCGCGCACCTTGATACTGACCAGCGCCATCGTCCGGTCCGGGGCGGACAGGTTGACCGGGTCGCTGACCACGTCGGTGCCGGCCGGCAGGGTGACCGACTTCGATCCGCCGAAGGTGAGCCCGATCGGAGCGGCCTTGGCCGAGGCGCCGCCCAGCGCCGGATCCTGCAGGCCGACGGAGGCGGCGTCCAGGGTGAGCGGGGTCTTGCCGAGGGCGTTGGCCAGGTGCACCCGGACCTGCTGGGTGCCGCCGCCGGTGCCGATGCTCAGGTGCGCCGGGATCCGGACGGTCTGGTCGGTGAGCGTGACGGTGCTGTTGACGCCGTTCACCGTGGCCTGGATCGCGGCGCTGTCCTGCGCGGCGGCCCAGCTGCCGACCCAGTGGGTCGCGGTGGACCCGCTGCCGGTGACCGACGTCGGGCGGATGCCCATGCCGAGGAAGTGCAGCGTCTGCCGACCGGCCTGCGGCACGTTGGTGACCACCGGCAGGATGATGCTGGAGACCACCGCACCCGGGCAGTACAGCGGCACGCTGGTGGCGAACAGGCTGATCGGGGTGGCCACGGTCGTGGCAGTGCTCTTGTTGTAGGTGGGTGCGGTGTACACCGCCTCACTGGCCGGGGTCGATGTCCAGTCCGGAATCGTGTCCAGGGTGAACTGCTGGCTCTTCATGCCGCAGCTGGTCTCGGCGTAGTTGATCGTGCCGGTCGCGCCGCGGCTCGGGCCGTTGGTGGTGAACCCGACGAACACCAGGGCGTTGCCCTTGTTGACCACTCCGCTGCCGGGCACGGTGACGACCTGCCCGGAGGAGAGGATGTTGTCGTTGCGGCCGTCACCGAAGGTATCCGCCAGCTTGATCTTCGCCCCGTTGACGGTGACGGTGCTGCCGGGGGTCCAGCCCGCGGCCTTGAGCTGCGCCGCCTCGAAGCTGGATCCCGGCCCGTCGGCGTTGGCCGCGGTGATCGTCGGCGTGGTGCCGGGGGTCAGGGTGCTGATCGCGGCGTTGTTGAGGCAGGCGCCGGTGCTGTTGATCGGGCAGGCCGGCACCCACATCATCCGGACGGCGTCGATACCGGCCTGGTAGCCGGCGGAGGCCGCGTTCTTGCCGGTGATCTTCAGGGTGATGCTGTGCACGCCCTGCTCGATGATGCGCGGCGTGTTGGTCGCGTCGACGACGGCGCCGAAGCTACGGAACTTCACCGCTCCTGCCGGGTTGTAGGCGTCGAAGTTCTCGATCAGCACCTGTTCGGTCGACAGGCCCTTGTCCAGTGTCAGCGAGTACGAGCCGTAGTCCGACGCGGTCATCAGGCTCGCGCCCAGATCCCACCGGCCGCGCTGCGGGACGTTGAAGTACAGGGTGGCGGTGTCGTTGACGGCGACCTTGCTCGTCGTGCTCTTGTTGGCGAGCATTGCCTGGTAACCGGAGTAGAAGTACCAGCCGCTGGAGTTGACCTGGCTGATCAGCTGCCCGGTGGTGCTCGTGGTGGTCGCCTTCGGCACCGTGGTGTACGTGTTGTCGGTGTTCCACGCCGACCAGCCGGCGATCATGTCGCCGCCCGGGGCATAGAACGGGGTGCTGGTGCCGGCGAAGAAGCTGTAGGTCGTCTGCGGCGAGGTGGTGCCGGCCTGGTCGACCGCCTTGGCGAAGACCCGGTGCGCTCCTGCCGTTCCCGGCGAGAACTGCACCCCGGCCGTACCGTTGATCACCGTGGTGGCGCCGTAGCCCCAGGCGTTGTCCGCCTTCGCGAAGTAGATGGTGCCCGGGTTGATCGCGGTGTTCGCGAGGGCCGAGGTCCACGCGGTGCCCCTGTTCGCCGCGTAGGTGACGTTGGCCAGATCACCGTCGAGCGAGAACAGGTAGCCGATGACGTTGTTGGTCCTGTCGTTGGCCAGCTGGAACAGCCCGTTCTGACTGTAGGCGTTGCCGAGCGCGCCCGGCGGGAAGTGCGTCGAGTTGATCGACGGCGCCTTCGGCGCGGACGTGTCGACGGTGAAGGTCTGGGTCTGCGACCAGACACCACCCCACACCCCGGACGCGTTCTTGATCGCGGCCTTCCAGGTGTACGTGCCGTCGGCCAGCGAGGGAGTCACCGTCCAGGTGCCGCCGTTGAGGGCGTAGCCGCTGGACGGCCCGTACCCGTTGCCGACCCGGGTGCCAGCCGAGTTGAACACCTGGTAGTTGACCTGGACGTTCTCCTGGTAGCCGTTCATCTTCGGGGAGTAGCCGGTCGCGGACAGTGTGGGTGTCCGGGTGGTGGTCAGGATCCGTCCCTGGTCGACAACCGACGGGGTGATCTTCGGGTTGCCGGTGCCGTTGGTGAAGACCGGCTTGTAGCTGTACTTGACCGAGAGGGTCGCGCCGCCGCCGTAGCCGAGCTGCTTCCAGTTGTACTTGTCGGTCTCGCTCTTCGCGGCGACCAGGAACGTGGCGTTGCTGGCCTTGTTCGTTGCCGCGGTCTTGATGAAGCTCAGCACGTTGAACTTGAAGCTGGCCGGGCTCGGTCGCACCTTCGAGGAGCCGCAGTCCAGTTCCGTGCCGTTCACCGTGGACAGCACCCCGGTCAGCTTCGACGGCTGCTTGTCCCAGTTCAGCCCGGACGAGCTCCAGCTGCTGATCCCTCCGGTGCCGTAGACCACCGCCGCGGTGTTCTTCGTGCACAACGCCGACCACCGGTGCACCACGTACAGGCTGGCCTCGAAGATCGTCGCGCCTTTGATGCCCGCCGTGTTCATCTGGTAGTAGCTGCGAGCCTTCTCGTTGTCGCCGGTGTCGTAGTTGTCGTAGCCGATGCGGGCGCTGGTCGACCCGGTCTTCGACGTCGAGTTGTACACGTTCCAGCCGTTGCTGGAGATCCGCGCCCAGTTCAGCTGGGACTTGCCCGGCGACCCCGACCAGTACGGATCGATGTACACCGGAAACTTGGTGTTCTTCGACGTCAGCAGCCCCTGATCCGGAACCAGCGTCTGCTTGCCGCCCTTGACCCCGACCTTGATCTTCGCCCGGTTCCGGCCCAGCTCGCCGGCGTCGACCTCGGTCTGCGGAGCGATGGCCGGCGGCGTGCTGTCCCACATCAACGCCGTGTCGGTGTGGAAAACCCGCTCGCCGGACTTGGTGTCGACCGCCTCGGCCCCGCCGTTGCTGGTCTCGGCCAGCTTCACCCCGGTGCCGGTCAACCCGAAGTCGACCTGCTTCAACGCCGGGTTCGCCGCCGCCTCCGGCGTCTTCACCACCAGCATCGACGAGTAACCGGTCGCGTCCGCGGTCACCTGGAGGTCGACGTCCGGCAGGACGTTCGGATAGGTTGCGGTGTCCCCAGCGACCACCGCGGCCGGGAGTTTCTTACCCCAGGAGAACTTCAGCGTCTTCGCGCCGTCCTTCATCGACAGCAGATCGGTGCCGCTACCCCCGGAGATCGACAGCGAGCTCAGAGCCGCTTTGGGCGCGTAGCTGCCGTCCTTCTGCCGAACGAGCGTGGTGTCGATCGGCACCCAGGCGTTGTCCTTGCGCACCCGCTGCGGGGCGGACGAGTAGATCGCGGTCAGCGTGCCGTCCGGATTGGCCGACGTCGTCGAGTATGCGTCGGTCAGCGAGGGCACCCGAACCGGACGACCACCGGTACGGGCCTTGGAGACCGCCGCGCCGACCGGATCCGCCGGCGCCTTGTCAGCTGCCCCGGTTGCCGGGGCGGCGGGTTTCGGTGTCTGAGCCTGAGCGGGCGGCGCTACGGCGACCGCTCCGGCGGTGAACAGGGTGGCGACTGCCGTCGATACCTGAAGACGGCCCCACCGTGAATGCAATGAGGACATGGCTTTGCTAGACCCCCGTTGGATGACTGCGGTCTACGACCGCTCGGCCATCATTGTGCGGGTGGCACCGTCCAAAATCGATACTCCGTGATCTTCGAATTGCGCCCTGCCGCACAAAGCCACGCTCCATGGCGACAAATCCAGCGAATCGCGCAACACCACGCTCCACTCAGGACGTCGCATGCGTGTCCGCATTGGACGGACGGCGGCGTGAGCGGAGCCCAGGCGGCCGCCCCGGCGCGTCACCTCGGGCGCAGGTCCTCGAGCACTTCGTTGAGGGCGGCGATCAACTCGGGGGAATGTGCGGTGAGGTCGGCCTCGTCATTGATCACGCCGTCTACGTACATGAGCACGCTGACGCTCGCGTTGCCGGAACAGGCGTGGGCTCGCACCAGCGGGCGATCGGCGCCCTTCTTCTCGCGATCCAGAACCGCCAGGCCGCCATCGCCGATTCCGGGCAGCGCAGCGACGAGGTGCCCGGCGATTTTCGACACTCTCTCGACCTGTTCCAGGCTGCCCCGATTGTCGGCGCCGGGCTCGGCCCGGTTGATGTCGACCGTGGCGGACCTGACCCTGCCGGTGTAGGCCCAGAGTCGCTGGAATTGGGCGTCGTTATCGAACCCGTTCAGTGACGCCAGCGGGCCGGTGGTTACGCGCGCAGAGCCGGAGAACTCAGGCCCGTCGCCTGCCACCGAATACCACGGCGGTCCGGCGTGCGCACTGCTGATCACTGATTCGGCCGGGACGGGTGCGGCACTGTCGCCGCCGGGATCACCGGCCGCATTCTGACAACCACCCATCGCAAGCACGAATATCGGCCCTATCCACAGTCGGCGCACCCCGATCCCGTCCTCTCATGACCTTGGAACCCTATAGCGTCCGATGTCCGAACAGGAAGAGGCCGCCCGCCGCGCCGCGGGCCCCAACCAAAAAAAAAAACCCCCCCCAAACCAACAAACAAAAAAACAAAAAACATAAAAACAACAACAAACACCAAAAAACCCAAAAAACCACACATAAAAAACACCAAACATA
>NZ_JBEZXZ010000278.1:0-9125 GCF_040638275.1 Actinoplanes sp. NPDC026623
CTGGGCACCGGGCGCGCAGTCGGCGACCAGCGACCGCAGCGTCGCCGCGTCCTCGAACGCCAGGCAGGCGCCCTGCCCCAGGTGGTGCGGCATCGCGTGCGCGGCGTCGCCGAGCAGCACCACGCCGCCCGAGCCCGCCCGGAAGCCGTAGGCGCGCGGCAGCGGCCGCAGCTCCCTGACCTCCTGCGGCACCAGATCCTCGGGCCGGGTCGCGGCCAGCAGCGCGCCGACCGGGGCGTGCCAGCTCGCGAACCAGCGCCGCAGCAGGGCGAGCTGGGTGGCCGCGGACTCCGGCCGGGGCGCGCCCGCGGCGGTGGCGACCCAGTAGACGCCGCCGCGGCCGGCCGCGTGCTCGCCGAGCGGCATCGAGACGAAGCGGTAGCCGGCGCCCAGCGTCTCGCCGCCGGCCAGCTGGTCCGCGGGCAGGTCCGGCACCCGGAAGCCGGGGATGACCGCCTGCCACGCGGCGAAGCCGGACCCGACCGCGGCGGCCTCCGGCGCCAGCGCGCGGCGGACCGCGCTGTCGATGCCGTCGGCGGCGACCAGCAGGTCGGCCTCGAACAGGTTGTCGCCGGCCGCGGCGCAGGGCCGCTGGGCGCGGCCGGTGCGCACCGCGGTGATCTCCACGCCGGTACGGATGTCGACCCGCTCGCCGAGCCCGGCGACCAGGGCGTCGTAGAGGTCCTCCAGGTGCACGACCGCCGGGGCGGGGCCGGCACCCGGCCGGGCGCGGGGCGCGGCCAGCCACTGGCCGTCGGGCCGGCGCACGCCGCCGTCGGGCAGCGGCGACGCGATCGCCGACCAGCCGCCGTCCGGGTCGAGGGCCTCCAGGGCACGCCGCCCGTTCGGCCACAGCACGAGCGCGGTCGGGGACGCGGCCACCCGCTCGCCCCGCTCGAGCAGGGTCACCTGCCAGCCCTCGCGGGCCAGGGCACCGGCGGCGGCCAGCCCGGCCATGCCGGCACCGACCACCACGGCCGTACGCACGCCGCCGCCTCTCGCCTGGCCGGCGGTCAGTGCTCGTCGGTGGAGGCGGACGCGGACGATCTGTCGTCGCCGTCGTCCGCCGGGGTGTCCGCGGCCTCGGCCCCGGGCGTCTCGGGCGGCAGTACGCCGGTGCTCTCGTACGCCAGGAAGCGTTCCTCGCTGACCACCTGGTACGCCTTCGGCGCCTTGACCTGCACCGGGCCGCCCTCCGCGTCGACCTGCGAGCCGTCGGCCTCGGCGGCCGGCTCCGGCGCCGTCTCGGGCGCGTCGATCGGCACCACGTACTCGCGGGGGCCCTTGACCAGCAGGAAGTAGATCAGCGCGCCGAGGAAGACCACCACGGAGGTGAAGACGTTCAGCCGTACGCCGAAGAAGTGGTTGGCCTCGTCGACGCGCAGCACCTCGATCCAGGCCCGGCCGACGGTGTAGGCCATCACGTAGACCGCGAACGCCCGGCCCTTGCCGAACTTGTACCTGCGGTCGAGCCAGAAGACCAGGCCGGCGACGCCGAGGTCCCACAGGGCCTCGTAGAGGAACGTCGGGTGGTACAGGTCCGGCAGGGTCACCGCCTTGCCGTCGATGACCGTGGCGTGCCCCGGGTTCGAGCGGTCCATGTCGTGCACCTGCAGGCCCCACGGCAGGGTCGTGACGCTGCCGTACAGCTCGTTGTTGAACCAGTTGCCGAGCCGGCCGATCGCCTGGGCCAGCGGCAGCGCCGGCGCCAGCGCGTCGGCGAAGACGCTCAGCGGCAGGCCCAGCTGGCGGGCCGCGATCCAGGCGCCCAGCGCGCCGCCGGCGACCGCGCCCCAGATGCCCAGGCCGCCCTCCCAGATCTGGAAGACCCGGATCGGGTCACCGCCGGAGCCGAAGTACTCCCCCGGCGAGGTGATGACGTGGTAGATCCGCGCGCCGACGATGCCGAACGGCACCGCCCACACGGCCATGTCCAGCGAGGCCCACGGGGCCACGCCGCGGCGGCGCAGTCGGTGCTCCATGACGAGGACGGCGACGACGATGCCCAGGACGATGCAGAGCGCGTAGGCCCGCAGCGGCAGTCCGATGACATGCCAGACCGAGGTCGTTGGGCTGGGAATGGCGGCTAGGTTCACGCGGGCACCCTACCGCCGATCCCTGGATCGGCAATCACAAGGGTTTACTGGCCCGAACGCCTTCCGCCAGCTCCGCGCTCAGCGCGCGCAGCCGGTCCAGTCCGGTGCCCCGGTCGGGGGCCTCCAGCACGCAGCGGATCAACGCGCTGCCGACGATCACGCCGTCGGCGAACGCGGCGACCTCGGCCGCCTGCGCGCCCGTGCCGACGCCCAGGCCGACGCCGACCGGCATGCCCGGGTCCACCGCGCGGACCCGCGCGACCAGCTCGGGAGCCTGCGACGACACCTGGGTGCGGGCGCCGGTGACGCCCATCAGCGCGGTCGCGTAGACGAAGCCGCGGCATTGACCGACCGTCATGGCCAGCCGGGCGTCCGTCGACGACGGCGAGACCAGGAAGGTGCGGTCGATCGAGTACCGGTCCGCGGCGGCGATCCACTCCGCGGCCTCGTCCGGGATCAGGTCGGGGGTGATCATGCCGGTCGCGCCGGCCGCGGCGAGGTCGCGGGCGAACGCGTCCACGCCGTACTTCTCCACCGGGTTCCAGTAGGTCATCAGCACGACCGTGGCGCCGGCGTCAGCGACCGCCTCGATGATGCGCAGCGTGTCCCGGGTGCGCACGCCGGCGGCCAGGGCGATGTCGCTCGCCCGCTGGATCACCGGCCCGTCCATCACCGGGTCCGAGTACGGCAGCTCGACCTCGATGACGTCGCAGCCGGCCCGTGCCATGGCCACCATCGAGGCGATGCTGTCGTCCACGGTCGGGAAGCCGGCCGGCATGCAGCCGACGAGGACCGCGCGGCCCTCGGCCTTCGCCTTGCCGAAGGTCTCGGCGATGCTCACGCGTTCTCCCCGGGGACGAGCGTCTCGACCTGGTCGAGGATGCCGAAATAGGCGCCGGCGGTGTGCACGTCCTTGTCACCGCGGCCGGACAGGTTGATCACGATCGTCGGGGTGCGGCCGAGCTCGGCGGTCAGCTGCGGCACGATCCGCGCGGCGCCGGCCAGGGCGTGCGCGCTCTCGATCGCCGGGATGATGCCCTCGGTGCGGCAGAGCAGCTGGAACGCCGCCATCGCCTCGTCGTCGGTGACCGGCTCGTAGCGGGCCCGGCCGGTGTCGTGCAGCCAGGCGTGCTCCGGGCCGACGCCCGGGTAGTCGAGCCCGGCCGAGATCGAGTGCGACTCGATGGTCTGGCCGTCGTCGTCCTGCAGCACGTACGTGCGGGCGCCGTGCAGCACGCCCGCGGTGCCGCCGGTGATCGACGCGGCGTGCCGGCCCGTCTCGAGGCCGTCACCGCCCGCCTCGAAGCCGTAGAGGCGCACGTCGGGGTCCGGGACGAAGGCGTGGAAGATGCCGATCGCGTTCGAGCCGCCGCCGATGCAGGCGGCGACCGCGTCCGGCAGCCGGCCGATCCTGTCGAGGCACTGCGCGCGGGCCTCGACGCCGATGCCGCCGACGAAGTCGCGGACGATCTCCGGGAACGGGTGCGGCCCGGCCGCCGTGCCCAGCAGGTAGTGCGTCGTGTCGACGCTGGAGACCCAGTCGCGCAGGGCCTCGTTGAGCGCGTCCTTGAGCGTGCGCGAGCCGTTCGACACCGGCACGACGGTGGCGCCGAGCATGCGCATCCGGGCCACGTTCAGCGCCTGCCGCTCGGTGTCCATCTCGCCCATGTAGACCACGCACTCGAGGTCGAGCAGGGCGGCCGCGGTGGCGCTGGCGACGCCGTGCTGGCCCGCGCCCGTCTCGGCGATCACCCGCGGCTTGCCCATCCGCTTGGCGAGCAGGGCCTGGCCCAGCACGTTGCGCACCTTGTGCGCGCCGGTGTGGTTCAGGTCCTCGCGCTTGAGCAGCACCTCGGCGCCGAGCGCCGCGGAGAGCCGCTCGGCGGAGTACAGCAGCGACGGCGTGCCCGCGTAGTCGCGCAGCAGCCCGCCGAACCGCTCCTGGAACTCGGGATCGACCTTCGCCGCCCGGTACGCCGCCTCCAGCTCGTCGAGGGCCCGGACGAGCGCCTCCGGAACGAAGCGCCCGCCGTATCGCCCGAAGTGACCGGCGAGGTCCGGCAGCACCGGCGTGCCGGCGCCCAGGTCACTCATCGCACCGGCCGCGGTGTCGCCGGGTGGTTGCCCGCGTTGACCAGCTCGGCGACGGCGTCGCGCGGGCTCTTCTTCGTGACCAGACCCTCGCCGACCAGCACGGCGTCCGCGCCGGCCGAGGCGTAGCGGATCAGGTCGTGCGGGCCGCGCACGCCGGACTCGGCGATCTTGACGACGTTGTTCGGCAGGCCGGGCGCGATCCGCTCGAACACGGACCGGTCCACCTCGAGGGTGCGCAGGTCGCGGGCGTTGACGCCGATGACCTGGGCTCCGGCGTCGAGAGCCCGGTCGGCCTCCTCCTCGTTGTGCACCTCGACGAGCGCCGTCATGCCCAGCGACTCGATGCGCTCGAGCAGGCCGACGAGCACGTTCTGCTCCAGCGCCGCCACGATGAGCAGGACGAGGTCGGCGCCGTGTGCCCGGGCCTCGTGCACCTGATAGCTGGAGACGACGAAGTCCTTGCGCAGCACCGGCACGGAGACCGCGGCGCGCACCGCGGCCAGGTCGTCGAGCGAACCGCCGAACCAGCGCCCCTCGGTGAGGACGCTGATGCAGCGGGCGCCGCCCGCCGCGTACTCCCCGGCCAGCTCGGCCGGGTCCGGGATGTCCGCCAGCGCGCCCTTGGACGGCGACGACCGCTTGACCTCCGCGATCACCGCCACGCCGGGCTTACGCAGCGCCGCGTACGCGTCGATCGCCGGCGGGGCCGCCGCGGCGAGGTCACGCACCTGCTCCAGCGAAATCAGCTTCTGCCGGGCCGCGACGTCCTCGCGCACTCCGGCGAGGATCTCCTCGAGCACGTTCTGCGGTTCTGCGCCACGCTCCGCGGGTCCGCCACTGCCCGCTTCCGCCTGATCGGATGTCACCTAATGACTCCCCTCTCCGGGTGTCCTCGGCCCGATGCTAGGTGGCCGCCGACACGTCCAGCCCTCCGGGGTATGGCCCGCCTCACGAGGTGGGTTGCGGCATAATGCGCTGCCGGGTGGCGGATGTCAGTTCACTCACATCCTCCTCCTGCGCATCTTCCGGCTAGCTGGGACCCCCTGGATGATCGGCTGACCGCCCTCAGCGTTGACGGTGGTGTCACCGGTCGGAAATACGACACGGGCATCCTGTGACTCGGGCAGACTGGTCGGCGGTGGGGAACGCCGGCCCCGGAACGAGTCTTTGTGGAGTGGACCATGACTGCTGAAGAGGTTGGTTTCGCCGCCATCTCCCGCGTGGTCGTCGCGGCGGCCGCGGACCTCGTCGCCGACGTCGAGCGCCGCGTGGTCGGTGACGCGAACGTGCGCACGGCACAGGGCAACGCCTGGGCAGCCATGTGCGCCGACCGCGCCCGCGCGGAGGCCCGCGCCAAGGTCGAGGCGCAGGTCGCGATGATCGCCGCCCGACCGGCCCGCGGTCAGCGTTCCGTCGGGTCGTCGCCGCGGTCCAGCGCGTCCCAGACCGCCCTCGTGTCCACCCGCTGATCGGCGTCCGACCGCCGGCCGTCGTCAGCGCGCCCGTCGTCAGCGCGCCCGTCGTCAGCGCGCCCGTCGTCAGCGCGCACCGGCGCGGCGCGGCGTTCGTAGCGGGCGCCCATCGCCGGCCACTCGTGGCCGTATCGGGCCGCTGACAGCCCACCGAGCATGATCAGCAGGCCGCCGGCGACGCAGGCCACCGGCCAGATCGTGGCGCCCGCGCCCGCCGAGCCGGTGTCCAGCCCCGCCCGGCCGGCGATCGCGGCCGCCGCGACGCCGAGGCCGGTGAGGGCGAGCAGCCCGCCGAGCACCCGCCGCGGCGTTCCCCGGACGGCCAGCAGCGCGCCGGCGCCCGCGAGCGCGACCAGCGCCAGGCCGATCACCCACGGCGCGACGTCCGCGCCCGTGCGGGCCGCCCGCAGCGCCGACAGGCCGGGCCGGGCGGTCACGATCTCCGACCACGTGCGGGTGACGCCGTAGATCGCCAGGCCAGCGCCTGCCACGCAGAGCAGGACCGCGACCGTCAGGCGGCGCCCGGCGCTCATCAGCGGGCCGCGCGCAGCGTCTCGGCGGCGGCGATCGCGGCCAGCACCGCGGCGGCCTTGTTGCGGCTCTCCTGCTCCTCGGCGGCCGGGTCGGAGTCGGCCACGATGCCGGCGCCGGCGCCCACGTAGGCCGTGCCGCCGCGCAGCAGCGCCGTGCGGATCGCGATCGCCATGTCCATGTCGCCCGCGAAGCCGAAGTAGCCGACCGTGCCGCCGTACAGGCCGCGGCGGGTCGGCTCGAGACCCTCGATGATCTCCATGGCCCGGACCTTGGGCGCGCCCGACAGCGTCCCGGCCGGGAACGTCGCGGCCAGCGCGTCGAAGGCGCTGCGGTCGTCGCGCAGCTCGCCGACCACGGTCGAGACGATGTGCATGACGTGGCTGTAGCGCTCGATGCGGGCGAAGTCCGGCACCTCGACCGTGCCGGCCCGGCAGACCCGGCCCAGGTCGTTGCGGCCCAGGTCGACGAGCATGACGTGCTCGGAGCGTTCCTTCGGGTCGGCGAGCAGCTCGGCCGCGAGCGCGTTGTCCTGCTCGGGCGTGGCGCCGCGCCACCGGGTGCCGGCGATCGGGTGCAGCAGGGCCCGGCGCACCCCGCCCTCCTCGGCGCTGACCTTGAGGTGGGCCTCCGGCGACGAGCCGACGATGTCGAAGTCGTCGAAGCGCAGCAGGTACATGTAGGGGCTCGGGTTGGTGGCCCGCAGCACCCGGTAGACGTCGAGCGGATCCGCGTCGGTGGCCCGCTCGAAGCGCTGGGCGACGACGATCTGGAAGCACTCGCCGGCCCGGATCGCCTCCTTGGCGGCCTCGACGGCCTTCTGATAGTCACCCGGCGCGGTGCGGCTGACCACCTCGCCGGGCGACACCCGCTCGACCGTGGCGATCATCGGCGGGGTGGGCCGCGACAGCGCGGTCGTCATCGCGTCGAGCCGCCCGACCGCCTGGTGGTAGGCAGCGCGGGCCGCCGCCGGGTCCGCGCCGGCGGGCAGGATCGCGTTGGCGACCAGGATCGCCGAGCCGTCGTAGTGGTCGAGCACCACCAGGTCGGTGGCGAGCATCATGCCCAGCTCGGGCAGGGGCACGTCGTCCGCGGCGATCGCGGGCAGCCGCTCGAAGCGGCGGATCAGGTCGTAGCTGAGGTAGCCGACCATGCCGCCGGTCAGCGGCGGCAGGTCGTCGAGGTTGCCGGGCTCCTCGGCGGCGGCCAGGGCCGCGACGGTCTCCCGCAGGGCGACCACCGGATCGCCCGACACCGGTACGCCGTCGGGCGGGCTGCCGAGCCAGGCGGCCTGGCCGTCGCGCTCGACAAGCGTCGCGGCGCTGCGGACGCCGATGAACGAGTAGCGCGACCAGGCGGCGGTGCCGGCGCCCTGCTCGGCGGACTCGAGCAGGAAGGTGCCCGGCCCGCCGGCGAGCTTGCGGTAGACGCCGACCGGGGTCTCGCCGTCGGCCAGCAGCCGCCGGGTGACGGGAACCACCCGGCGCCGGGCGGCCTGGGCGACGAAACCGTCCTCATCGGGCGAAACCGCTCCGGTGGTGGTCACGAGCGCCCCTCCTGGTTCGTGGGCAGAGCTTCGGAGAAGCAGGTGTGTGTTCCGGTGTGGCAGGCCGCGCCGACCTGCTCGACCGTGACCAGCAGCGCGTCGCCGTCGCAGTCGAGCGCGACCGATCTCACGTACTGGTGGTGACCCGAGGTGGCGCCCTTGACCCAGTATTCCCGGCGGCTGCGGGACCAGTAGGTGGCCCGGCCCGTGGACAGCGTGCGGTGCAGCGCCTCGTCGTCCATCCATGCCATCATCAGCACGTCGCGGGTGCCGTACTCCTGGACGATCGCGGCCACCAGGCCGTCGGGGGTGCGGCGCAGACGGGCGGCGATGGCCGGGTCCAGCGCGGATACGGGTCCGTTCTCAAGGTCAGATGCGGGCACAGTGTCAGATTGTCCCGCATCGTCTGCGACCGTCCACCCGGGCGTGCCGGAACCCACGATCCGGTCACTGACCCGGACTGGGGGTGTGACCGGACGGCCGATGACGGTACCGTCGTCGTGCGCCGCATGCCCGGGTGCTGCGCCCGCCGTCCGCCCGGTCTCCCCCGGCGTGGATCGTGCCGTCACTGGAACGGGAGTCTTGAACCGATGGAGCCGACGTCCGAGCCCGACCACAACCGCCAGGCGCGTGGCCTCGCCCGCTTCTGGCCGGTGCACGGGGCGGCCGCGCCGGCCCAGCGGCAGTCCGATGAGGATCCGGACGTGTCTCCCGGGTCCGGTGGCGCCGCCACGGCGCCCACGTCCGACCAGCAAGCCGGCGCCGCCGGCCCGACCGGGGAGCACCCGCAGGTGAGCGATCAGCAGTCCCAGCCGCAGGATGATCAGCAGGGGTCCGAGGAGCCGGCCCAGAATCCGTTCGCGCCGCCGCGGCCACACCCGGCGCTGACCAGCGACACTCAGATGGTCGCCCTCGGCTCCCGCCGCCCGGCCGACGCGCTGCTCGGGGGCTCCAACGGCTCCCGGTGGGGCAACCAGGTCGGCTTCCCGCCGGTCGAGACCAACGGCCACCGCAACGGCGACGCCGGGCCCCGGCACGGCGGCGCCCCGATCGCCAACGGCCAGGCGCCGGCCGGGCCCCGGACCGGGTCCGTGCCGGGTTCACGCTCCCCGTTCGCACCGGGCGGCGACGACGCCCCCGGCTCCCGCTCCCCGTTCGCACCCGGCGACGACGCCCCCGGCTCCCGATCGCCGTTCGCACCCGGCGACGACGCCCCCGGCCCCCGGTCACCGTTCGCACCCGGCGACGACGCCGCGCTCGGCTCCCGGTCGCCGTTCGCACCCGGCGAGGACAGCAGCGCGCCCGACGCGCCGTTCGCCTCGTCGCCGTTCGCCCCGCAGGCGTCCGGCTCCGCGCCGGTGAGCAGGCCGGACGCCGGTGCGCCGG
>NZ_JBEZXZ010000279.1:0-9102 GCF_040638275.1 Actinoplanes sp. NPDC026623
AGTATGAGAAGAAGTAGCCGTTGTGGTAGCCGGTCTGGTTTGAGGTGATGGTCCGGTCTGCCTCGGCGTGGGCGACACCGGCCACGGCGATCGAGGCTGCCGTCAGCACGGCGACGGTGGCGCCGCCGAGGAGCAACCTCGCCCGGTTGCGGCGGCGGCGTGGGGTTGGGGCGGGTCGGTCGTTCACGCGAATAGTCCTTTTCCTCGTCGGAGCGGCGCGACAGAAAGGCCGCGCGTGATGACCCGTCGCCGCCGTGGACGGTCGGGAGGTGGGCCCGCCACCGTCCACGGCATCACGGTCCGTGCGCCACGCGGTGGCCGGGTGCACGGACCTGACGACGAAGTTCATCGATGTTTCTGAGTATCAGAACGGCCGGGCGGAGTTGTCAACAACTTCCGGAAGTTTCCGTCGACCTGAATCGTGCCGTCAGCGCATGTATTGCCTGTTCATGACGATGACTGCGCGGCTCGAAGTCGCGACGACGCGCGTCGCGGAGGAACCATGAACGTTTCTGGAGAGCAGGAGACCGAAAGTTTCGGACTCCGTCCGGCCCGCCCTGAGGTGAGCGCACCGGACGAAGCGCGTCAGGCCGGAAGTGTCACCTGGCCGGGGACCGGGCGCTGGGTGGTGGTGTTGTCGCCCAGCTGCCCGTTGGCGTTGTTGCCCCAGCACCACAGGCTGTCATCGGTACGGAAGCCGCAGACGTGGTAGCCGGCCGCGAAGTCACTCGTCCACGTGGTGGCCGTGCCGATCCGGGTGGGAGCGTACCGGTGGGTCGTGGTCCCGTCCGCGAGCTGCCCGGTCGAGTTGTTGCCCCAGCACCACAGGGTGCCGTCGGTCCGGACCGCGCACGGCGTGTCGAAGCTCGCCCTGACCCCGCTCCAGGTGGTGCCGTCGCCGACCTGGACGGGCGATGTCTGGTGGGTTCCGCTGATCCCCAGTTGTCCGTACCCGTTCTCACCCCAGCACCACAGGGTCCCCTCGGCGCGGACCGCGCAGGTGAAGGCGTAGCCGGCCGTCACGCCGGCCCAGGTCGTGGCGGTGCCGACCTGCGCCGGAGTGGCCCGGTAGCTCAGGCCGCCGAGACCGAGCTGTCCATCCGTGCTGTCGCCCCAGCACCACAGGGTGCCCTCGGTGCGCACCGCGCAGGTGTGCGCGAAGCCGGTCGTGACACCGGCCCAGGTGGTTGCCGTGCCGACCTGCACGGGAACGGTCACGTAGTAGACGTCGGATCCGATTCCGAGTTGCGCGAAACGGTTGAAACCCCAGCACCACAGGGTCCCGTCGGTACGGGTGGCACAGGTGTGGCTGTCGCCGGCGCTGACACTGGCCCAGTTGCCGGCGTCGCCGACTCGCACCGGGGCGGTCCGGCTTGTGGTGGTGCCGTCCCCGAGCTGGCCCCGGAAGTTGTTGCCCCAGCACCACAACGATCCGTCGGTCCGGACCGCACAGGTGTAGCTGGTGCCGGCGTCGATGCTGGCCCAGGAGGCGGCCGTGCCGATTCGTACCGGGGAGGTCCGGGCCGTGGTGGTGCCGTCACCCAGCTCGCCGAGGTAGTTGCTGCCCCAGCACCACAACGTGCCGTCGGCGCGGACCGCGCAGGTGTGGCCGTAACCGGTGGCTACCCGGGCGACCGCCGCGGCGCTGCCGACACTCGCGCCGGCCGGGGAGGCCACGCTCGCGAGGCTCAGCACGGCGATTCCGATCGCCGTCGCCACGGCGGCGACGACCTTCGCGACGCGGCGCCGACGACCGGGGCGTGCGGCCGCCGAATCCCGGGACGCCGGGGGCACGAGGCTGTGATCGGTGACAGTTCGGCGACGCCCGACGTCGGGGTGGCGTTTCATGTGTCCTCCAAGCTCGGTGCGGGTCGGATCGGGTCGATGACCTGCCAGGGGCGACGACCCGCATCGAAGGCCGGGACCCGCAGCGCGGGTCCTCTTTGATGGCGAGCCGCGAAGGGCCGTCGCCGCGCATGCCTTTCCATCGCCGCCGAGCCGGGCTGAGGTCACGGGGTGCGGCGACAGCGGTGACGCCTGATCCGGGAGATTGCCAGAATGTCTCCGGACATTCAAGGGAATCGCTTGATGCTACTTCCATCGACTCCGCCCGGCGACGCTACATAACGGTTTTAATCACCGATATTTTTCGCCATCTATCGGCGGAAATTCCCATCGCCCAAATACTCTGGCGACATTGCCGAGCATCAATGGGTTTGCCGCAGTCATCCCCTGGGTAGTGAATGAGAAGAAGATCAAGGATCGGCGCCGGACCGGCGGCCGTCGTCGTGCGCTCGGGGAAACCGGCCGATGCCGCCGCGCGGCAAGTGGACCGTCCAGCAGAAGAACCTGACGCTCGACGGTGGCACTCGCCGAGCAGCCCGCCCCCGGCGATGGGAGCCCCGCGTGCTCGGCGGCCCACTCGGTGCAGAGCCAGTGGAACGGCGGGTACGTCGCCAAGGTCAACGTCACCGCGGGAACCACCGCGCTCAACGGCTGGCGCGTCACCCTCACCCTGCCGAGCGGAACGTCGATCAGCTCCGTTCGGAACGCCGTCACGAATGGCGCCGGCGGCACCGTCACCCTCACGAACCAGAGCTACAAGGCACCGGAATGGGCAGCGGTGCCACCGCCGTCTGCGCCGGAACGGGGGGTGATGCGGTTTCAGGTGGCCAGGGGCGGAGGCAGGTTGATGGCGGCGGTGACGGCCACGCCGTGCCGGCCGGGATGCTCGACGGTGACGGTGTCGCTGAAGCACCTGACCAGCCACAGGCCACGGCCACCGGCGACGGCCACGCCGGGCGCCTGCTGGGGCATCCGGTAGGTGGCCGGCAGGCCGGGGCCGCAGTCGGTGACCTGGCAACAGGCGGTGGAGTCGGTGGTCCACAGGCGGAGCCGTCCGCGGCCGCCGCCGTGGCGCACGGCGTTGCTGGTCAGCTCGGCGGCGATGAGCACCAGGTCGGCGACCCGTTCCGGGGACAGCCGGGTGCGGTCGGCATGGGCGGCGACCGCGGCGCGCAGCGCGGTCAGGTCCTTGAGTTCGAACGGCTCGTCAAGCAGCATCCGGCGCGTCGCGGCCGCCTCGGCGGGCGTGCCGTGCACGGGGACGCCGGAGCTACTGGTCATCGACGACCACCAGCCGGACCGCCGGCACATCCGCGATTCCCAGGGCCCGCAGCACCTTGCCGGTCTGTGCACCGCACCGCACGCTCATCCGGGACCCGTTGCGCAGGGCCGCACCGGCCTGGGCCAGCACCCCGGCCGCGCTGCCGTCGATGAAGCTCAATCCGAGCAGATTGACGTCGATGTGGTCGTCCAGGGCCAGCGCCTCGGCCAGGGCCCGGGTGAGTGGCTCGATCCCGCGATAGTCGATCTCCCCGGCGACCCGGATGCCCGGTGGCAGGTATTGGCGGCAGATCCGCAGCAGCGCGTCGTCGTGGTAGGTCACCGCCGTCAGCGCCCGCTCGTGGTTTGCCGTGGCGCCGGCCAGGGTCACCGCGTCGAAGCACTGCCGATCGTACTGGCAGACCGCCGTCGCCCGGCCGTCCGACAGCAGCCTGGTGACCTGTGACTCGTACGCCGTCAATTCCTCGACGCCGGCCACCGGGCGCAGCGCCCAGCACATGTCGGCGGTGACCCACAGCCCGGCGAACCCCGCTTCCCGGGCCTGCGCGACGCGCCGGTCCAGCCGCGCCACCACCGGCGCGGCGGCGAACGAACCATCGGTCAGGAACATCTCGGCGGCGCCGACGACCTGAAGCTGTCCGCTGTCCAAGGCGTCGTGCACACTCAGCCCGCGCTCGGCCAGCTCCCCGCGAAGCTCGGCCGGCGCGATCGCATCGGTCAGGCACAGCACCTTGTGGCCCTGCCGCAGCCCGGCCCGGGCGAACGCCGCCACCAGATCGAGGCGCTCCTCGCTGTCGGAGAACATCAGGCAGGCATGATCACCCGGCTGCAGGTCCTCCACTCTCGACGCGTCCGCCACTCCGCACCTCCTCATCCCGCCGCGGCATGCCCACCGCAAGTGTTTCCCCGGGCGGCGGCGCGGCACACGGCGTCGATCACCATGGGACCAGCGCAGTCTCGTCCCACCCGGTCTTACCTCGACCGGTCACATACCCCCGCAGAGCCGTGCCGACACCGTCTGCGTGGCGGCCGGCGTTGACCCGGACAGACTGTCCGTCACGCTCGACGACACCGCGCCCACTCCGCGGCGCCACTGAAACTCGGACCCGATCTGGTGCCCGGACTTGACAAAATCTGGTCTCAACGGTACAGGATTTATGTGTTGATTGGGCCAGGTTTACCGGTAGGGATGAGCGTACCGACAGGGAGGTGATCACGATGGCCCTGCTGGTCCCGGCCATCGGATCGGTGTCACCGATGCCCTGACGCACCGGCGTGGCGCGATCTTTCCGGACAACCGGTTTCCCTCGTTCGATGATGCGGGCGAAGTGCCGCCCGGGACAGTTCTGGAGGTGTGTTGGTCATGCAGACCCTTCGATTCGACCCGTTCCGTGATTTCGACCGACTCGCCGCCGAGGTACTCGGCGCCGCGCGAACGCCCTCGCTGATGCCGATGGACTGCCTGCGCACCGGTGACCGGTTCGTGGTCCGGTTCGACATGCCCGGCATCGACGCGGACTCCCTGGAGGTGTCGGCGGAGAACCAGACCCTGACGGTGCGCGCCGAACGCACCCGTCGCGACCCGGAAGGGGCGGACTACCTGGTCTCCGAACGCCCCTCGGGCACCTACAGCCGGCAGCTGGTCCTCGGTGACGGCCTGGCCGTGGACGACATCACCGCGGAGTACCGCGACGGAGTGCTCACCCTGGCCATCCCGGTGGCAGAGCAGGCCAGACCCCGCAAGATCGAAGTCATGCGGGGCGACGGCGCTGCCGCCCTCGGTGCCCATGCGGGCCACAAGATGATCAACGGGGAGGCCGGGATGGATCGTCAGCCGGCCGGTGCGACCGGCTGACCCGGTCCGGCTTGTGCCGCCGTCAGTCAAGGAGGTGGTCGATCGGAACGACAAACCGTAACCATGTTCCCAGTGAGCAGGTGACCCCGGTGGCAGGGTTGCCCCGCCCGCCGCAGCAGAGCCCGGCGTGGACGACGCGGTTCCCCGGCTAGGCCATGGGCGCGGCAGCCGATGCCGCCGGGGTCACTCCCGACAGCGTGCGCGTGACCCCGCGGCGCACTTCGTCAGCCTCGAATATCAGCCGGCCGCCGTCTACACGATGATCCCGGCCCGTCGCCGTCGGCCGATCCACCAGCACCCTGGAGCCGGGCGCGGTAGCCGGGCGGGAAGGCGCGGGGATCCGCGGTCCGGCGGCCGGAGATCAGGGGTTCCGAAAGTCATCCGGTCGACCCGGACGGCCGGCGGCCGCGACCGATGGACAGTGCGATCCGACGCGGGAGATGAAACGACTCGCCAGGGGGTGGGCGATGGGCGACGAATTCGGCGTGTGGCAGTACAACGGCGGCGGGACCGCCTGGCTCGTGGTCCAGGGAGTCATCGACCTCGAGTGCTGCCCGGCCCTGCTCGGGACCATTGTCGACGCCGCGGGCAGGTCGGCAGTCAACGACCTTGTCATCGACCTGCGCCGGGTCCCGATTCTGACCGCGGCCGGGATCCGGGCACTGCTGGAGGGACAGGCAGCGGCCCAGTGGCACGACTGCGGATACCGGGTCGTCAACGCCTGCCCCATCGTCGAACGCGTGTTACGCATTACGGGACTCACCGAGGTGTTCCGCGTCGGCGCGGTCGACCACGCACCCCGATCGGGGCGATGAAGGCGCCCCGGGCCGAGAGGGAACGGGGCACGATCGGGTCAGGAGGCGCCGCTCTCCTGTTGACGCTGGTAATTCTCGTTCTGCCGGGTGGCCTCTTCGAGCTGGTCTTCAAGGATGATGATCCGGCAGGCGGCTTCCAGGGCGGTGCCCTGCTCGACCATCTCCCGGGCCCGCACCGCGAGACGCAGCTGGTAGCGGGAGTAGCGGCGGTGCCCGCCGGCCGACCGGACCGGTGCGATCAGTTTCGCCTCATCGAGACGCCTCAGGAAGTCTTGCGTTGCGCCGGTGATCTCCGCGGCACGGCCCATTGTGTAGGCGGGGAAGTCGTCGTCGCCGAACATGTCATCGGGTTGGGCCATATACATCTCTCTCCATGACGAGGGCCCCGGCACGGAAGCGCCGGGGCCCAGGGTTACGGGTCGAAAACACCATCTACCGACAGGTTCGTCGGTTTGTCATATCCGCACCTGCCGCCATCCGCGGCATGGGGTGCGAGGATCGCATAAGCGTGACCGGAGACCACCTCTCGTTCGATGGAAACTGCGGCGTCCGCCCGAGAACTGGAATTGATGTCCCGGCGGCGGGCGATCCAACGGTGTTCTGCCCTCCCTTTCCTCTGCTCCGAAACTTTCTGTGGTGCTGCTCGCCGGTGTCGAAGCCCCACGCGACTTCATGGCCTCGCACACGTGCGGCGAACATTGTCCTTCCAGGCCTCGGGCTGAATCAGCGTCGCCGACCTGTTGTTGCTCCTGACACTTTCCTGCACTTGCGATGTGCGGCGATATGGATCACCGCGGTGCCGAGCGAGCCACGAGACGGTCCGGGCCCTGCTTGACGCTCGGTCTGGTTCGTCCGCGTCATTCCGCGATCTCTTCTGTCAACACCAGGAACACTAGCAGACCTGACGAGGATGTCTAGTCACCGGGGCACAGATTTTCTGGGCACCCCTCCCGACTTTCGGACCTCGTCGATGTCGGCCCAGGTCACCGCGAGGTTGAGTGCGCCCGGGCCGTCCTGGAGCACAGGAAAAAGGCGCCCGCCGTTCGGCGGGCGCCTTTTCGCGACTCGGGGTCAGTACCAATATTTACGGCCGCCGATCGGCCGGCCGACGGATCCGAGAATCCAGAACACGGCACCCACGACCAGCAGGATGATACCGATCGTGTACAGGACCGGGATGCTGAGGACGATGCCCAGCAACAGAAGCACAAGACCGATAATCAGCATGGGGGGACTCCGTTTCTCGGCGGACTTTCCGCCGACCCGCAGATACCCATCCCCCACGTTTTCCAATCACGCCCGATGTTCCGCCACGCACACCGATCCAGCCTCGTACCGGCTCGTCAGCCAACCGCCACCCGGGACGAAATGCTCAGGGGCCGCATCGGATCTACCATGTTTGTGTGGCGGGCCGCGGGGAAGACCGCCCGGCAGAGCTCATGCAACCCGGATGACTACGGAAGGTACCGGAATGAGCAACAGCGGGAATCCGGATGCCGGCGCCGAGAAGATCGAGACCAACGCCGGCAGCAGCACCGATCAGTACGTCTCGGGTGCTGCCGAGACCGGCACCTTCCTCACCGACCAGGCGCCCGCCGCCGACACTCCGGTGCACGGCAGCAGCAACGCCGGCATCAATGATGCGGATGCGGATGCGGAGAGTCCCGCACCGTCGACACCATCCAAGGAGCCACCGGACTGAGCATCCGATGAGGACGAATGTTGCCCCATGACGGTCACCGACCCGGCGACCGTCCGACCGTGACGCCACCGCGGGTGTGACGGTCCGGCGTCAGGAAGTGGTGTCCGCCCGCGGGCACCCTTGGCACGGCGAACCGAGATCCGCACGTCGCGGCACCGGCAGGCACCGGTGACGTGCCCACCTCAAGGGGACACCATTTCATGACGTCTCGAAATTCGATGACGAGCGCCGACGCGTTCGCCGAGCTCGGCCGGACACGGTTCCACGAAACCACCTTCGACCACGTGGTGGCACGGATCTGTGGCCTTGCCCGGCGGACCATTGCGAGGGCGACCGACGTCTCCGTCACCCTGGTCGGCCCCGGCGGTGCGCACACCGCTGCCAGCACCGGCGCCCTCGCGGTCGCCCTGGACCAATGGCAGTACGAGCACGGCCACGGGCCCGGTCTGGCGGCGGCTGCTGCCAGCATCACCATCTCGGTGACCGATGTGGCGGCGGACACCCGCTGGCCCGACTGGACGGACCATGCGATCGATGCCGGGGCGCACAGCGCGCTGTCGATCGGGCTGCCGGTACACGAATGGGTCACCGGGGCGCTCAACGTCTATTCCACCGAGCCGCGGGCCTTCGACGACCACGCGGTCGCCCTGGCCGAGACCTTCGCCGGCTGTGCCGCCACGGCCATGGCCGACACCCACCATTATGCCGGCGGTGCCGATCTCGCCCGGCACATGCGGGATGCGATGGACAGCCGGGCGACCATCGAACAGGCCAAGGGCATCATCATGGCCGACCGGCACTGCACCGCGGTCGAAGCGTCCGCGGTCCTCGCGAAGTTGTCCCAATACTCCGGCAGCACGATCGCCGCCATCGCGGCGGCGATCGTCGACCAGACAGCAGGCGACCGGGACGCCGGGCGTTCCGGTCCTGACGTTGTTCCTCCCCAGCGCCGCGGGGTCGCCGGCGGCGACCGCACCCCGGCCGGGTCCGGGAGTCCGCCGACGGCTGGTCACGGCTCGTCCGGGCACCTGATCATCCCGGCTCCGCGTGCGACGGATGCGGCCGGCGGTCGACGACGTCTACGCCACCCGCACACGGCCTCGGCCGGGCGCCCGGCCGAGGAACCGTCGCGGCAGCCGGCTGAAGGCACCCGCTCGGCGAGCGACGCGCGGCAGTCGCCGCCGGGTTGAGGCCACGCCCGACGGTTACCTCATGATGTGCCGCCGCCGCGGGCCGGGTGCCGCTGGAGGATCTGGTCGGTGTGTGCGGTGACGGTGTCGATCTGGGCGGCCAGGCCCGGGTGATCAGGCAGGTGCTGGCAGATCGCCGCGAGCAAGGCGGGCAGGGCGGACGCGTCGGGGTCGCCGAGGGCCTGGTGCAGCCGGCCGAGGGCGGGTGCGGCGGTTTCGTCGAGGTCGGTCAGGGCGGTGACCTGTCCGGCGAGCCGGCGCAGGTCGGCGGTGTTGTCGTTGGCCCATTGGGCGACGGCCCGGTTCGCGGCACGGCGATCGCGTTCGGCCTGCACGCGGTCGTCCTGGGTGGCGCCCGGCCGGGTGGCGGCGGCGGTGCCGCGCAGGTAGCGGCGTTCGGCGGCCTGGCGGCTG